>JARRKS010000010.1:0-9395 GCA_037387865.1 Flavobacteriaceae bacterium | reverse complement strand
ATAAAAGTGATATTGAAAACGAAAAGTTTATAGCATGGAAAATCTATTCTATCGTAACAGATCATTTTAGACCAAATCCTATACGACTTCGAGATTGGATTTCATCTCCAAAAACTACTGGCTACGAGGCGCTGCATATTACAGTTATGGGACCAAAAGGACGTTGGGTTGAAGTGCAGATAAGAAGTGAGCGTATGAATGAGATAGCCGAAAAAGGATATGCAGCACACTACAAATACAAAAATGTTGACGAAAAAGAAGACAGTCTTGAAAATTGGATAAATAAGCTACAAGAAGCTTTAGAAAATCCTGACACCAATGCTGTAGATTTTGTTGAGCAATTTAAACTCAATCTGTATTCAAAAGAGATATTTGTGTTTACTCCAAAAGGAGATCTAAAATCTTTACCCAAAGGTGCTACTCCACTAGATTTTGCTTTTAGCATTCATACAGAAGTTGGCATGAAAACACGTGGTGCTAAAGTAAATGGAAAACTTGTGCCTTTAAGTCAGGAACTTGAAAGTGGAGACCAGGTGGAAATTTTAACATCAGAATCTGCAAAACCAAATCCTAACTGGTTAGATTATGCTACAACGGCAAGAGCAAGAAGTAAAATTAAATCGGTTTTAAAAGAAGATAAAAAACGAGTTGCCGAAGATGGTAAAGAATTATTGCGCCGAAAGTTAAAGCAACTTAAAATCACTTTGGATGAAAAATCTACTAACGAGTTGGTTAATTTCTTTAAACTTAAAACAAGTCTCGATTTATTCTATCGCGTTGGAATTGGATCTATAGACAATAAAATGTTAAAAGATTATGCGTCTTCAAGAAGTAACGCTTTAATGAGTTTTATTAAAAATAAAATCTCTCGTAAAACTAGTGTTTCCAAAGAAGAATTAGATAAGGATGAAATTACTTCTAAATATGATTTACTGGTCTTTGGAAAAGATGAAGAAAAGTTAGATTATAAATTTGCCAGTTGTTGCAATCCAATTCCAGGCGATCCGGTTTTTGGTTTCCTTACGGTCTCTGAAGGTATAAAAGTGCATAAGAAAAATTGTCCAAACGCTTTAAGCTTACAATCCAATTATGCTTACAGAATAATGCCAGCAAAATGGATAGATTCTTCACAACAAGAATTTTCTGCTCAAATAAAAATTTCTGGAATAGATAACCTTGGATTGGTTAATGAAATTACAAAAGTAATTTCCTCAAATATGCACGTAAATATGAAAAGTTTAAATTTTGACAGTGATGATGGCGTCTTTTCAGGTAAAATTAACCTTGTTGTAAAAAATAACACGATGCTCAAAAAGCTTATAGATAAACTTAAAGCTATTAATGGTATAGATAAAGTAACCAGAGTTTAAAAATAAGTGTAAATTTGCAGAGAAATTATGAGTGTAAAATCAGATTCAAAACATCAGGAAATTGTAAAGAATGTCTTTACCATGTTTTTAGAAGACAATGGTCATAGAAAAACACCTGAACGCTATGCTATACTTCAAGAAATTTATAATAGTGAAGAGCATTTTGATATTGAATCGCTTTACCTAACCATGAAAAACAAAAAGTATCGTGTAAGTAGAGCAACACTATACAATACTATTGAGTTACTTTTAGAATGTGGTTTGGTAAGAAAACATCAATTTGGTCAAAATCAAGCACATTACGAAAAATCTTATTTCGACAGACAACATGACCATGTAATTCTCACAGATACAGGTGAAGTAATTGAGTTTTGCGACCCCAGAATTCAGTCTATCAAAAAAACCATCGAGGAAGTTTTTGATATCGAAATAAAAAATCACTCACTATACTTTTACGGAAACAAAAAAACAACCAAAAACTAATTTTTTATAATGGCAGTAGATTTACTACTAGGTTTACAATGGGGAGACGAAGGCAAAGGGAAAATTGTTGATGTACTAACCTCCAACTACAATATCATTGCTAGATTTCAAGGTGGTCCAAATGCAGGGCACACGCTAGTTTTCAATGGAAAAAAACACGTCTTGCATACAATTCCTTCAGGGATTTTTCATGACGATGCTACAAATTTAGTTGGAAACGGTGTGGTCATAGATCCTGTTATTTTTAAAAAAGAACTAGATAAGCTTGCGGAACAACAAGTAGATTATAAAAAATCACTGCTTATTTCTCGAAAAGCACATATCATATTGCCTACACATCGTTTGTTGGATGCTGCAAGCGAAGCTTCAAAAGGAAAAGCTAAAATTGGTTCTACGCTAAAAGGTATTGGTCCAACATACATGGACAAGACTGGTAGAAATGGTATTCGTGTTGGAGATTTAGAATTAAGCGATTGGAAAACACGATACAGAAATCTGGCGGACAAGCATGAAGCTATGATTGACTTTTATAATGTGGATATTCAATATGATTTAAAAGAATTGGAGAATGAATTTTTTGAAGCGGTTAAAGTATTAAAATCATTAACCTTTATAGACTCCGAAGAATATATTTTCCAAGCTCAAAAAGAAGGAAAAACTATACTTGCCGAAGGTGCTCAAGGTTCTTTGTTGGATATTGATTTTGGCACATACCCTTTTGTTACATCTAGTAACACGACTGCTGCCGGTGCCTGCACAGGACTGGGTGTTGCACCAAACCAGATTGGGGATGTATTCGGGATTTTTAAAGCTTATACAACCAGAGTTGGTTCTGGTCCTTTTCCAACAGAATTATTTGATGAAGTCGGTGAAACCATGGGTCGTGTTGGTAATGAATTTGGTGCTACTACAGGACGTGCAAGACGTTGTGGCTGGTTGGATTTGGTAGCATTAAAATATGCTTGTCAGGTGAATGGTGTTACTAAATTAATGATGATGAAAGGCGATGTGCTTTCAGGTTTTAAAACATTAAAAGTCTGTACCTCATATATCTATCAAGGTAAAGAAATAAAACATCTTCCTTATAATATCGAACCTGAAAACGTCACGCCTATTTACACTGAATTAAGAGGTTGGAAAGAGGATTTAACTAAATTATCTGATGAATCGCAGCTGCCAAAAGAACTCAATGATTATATAGATTTCTTGGAAAAAGAACTAGATATACCCATTACAATAGTTTCAGTAGGTCCCGATAGGAAACAAACTATTTTTAGGTAACTACAAACTCGACAAATTGATGCGATTTGTGATCACTTACAATCATTCATCATTATTATCGTTATTTTTGTTGCAAATTATTCAATATTGAAATTATTCAAATTCAAATATATCTTTTTGTGTCTGCTGTTTTTCGCAGTAACAACTATAAATGCACAACAACGAAAAATTCAAATTGAATATTCTGGGTTTTTAACCTTTGATGAAGCCAATTATCCTGGAGCAAAAATATTAACAAGAGATGATTCTGGGCAGGTGCATATTATTCATGATGGTGTAAATATGTGGTGTGATAGAGCTATTCACTATGGAAATGAAAACTTTATCGAAGCTTATGGCAACGTTAATATGAAGCAAGGCGACACTATTAATATGGATGCCAAATATGTGGAATATAGTGGTAAAACTAAACTTGCTTATGCTAGTGGTGATGTAGTTTTAACAGAACCATCTTCAGTACTTACAACAGACACTCTTTATTTTGATAGAGAAAAGCAGCAATCTTTTTATAAATCTGGCGGGACAGTCGTTAGAGATTCTTCAGGTACAATTACCAGTACTATAGGCAGGTATTATATGAACATTAAAAAATATCAATTTATTGATAGTGTAAAACTGGTGAACCCAGAATATATCTTAAAAACCAATAGATTAGATTATTTTACAGAAAACGGACATGCTTACATGTATGGTCCAAGTACCATTACTGGAGATTCCAGTAAAATTTATTGCGAACGTGGTTATTATGACACCGAAAATGATATCGGCTATTTTATAAAAAATTCGAAAATAGATTATGACAATCGCATTTTTGAAGGTGATAGTATGTATTTTGATAGAAATAGAAGCTTTGCCTCCGCCACCAATAATATTAAAGTTACTGATACTTTAAATAATAGTGTTGTAAAAGGACATTATGCTGAAGTTTTTAGAGAAAAAGATTCCGTTTTTATAACCAAACAAGCCTTGGCAATTACAGTTCAGGAAAAAGATTCCATATACATGCATGGCGATACACTAATGGTGACAGGAGATCCAGAGCATCGTATTACACGAGCGTTTAGAAATGTAAAAATGTACAAATCTAACATGAGTGGTAAAGCCGATTCAGTACATGTTAATCATGAAATAGGACTAACCCGATTAATCAATATTTCTAAAGTAGATCCTTCTGATGCCTTCACCAAAAAACGTCACCCAATTCTTTGGAACATTAAAAATCAAATGACTGGAGATACAATTCATTTGATTTCTAATCCAGAAACTGAAAAACTAGATACCTTACTTGTCTATAATAATGCTTTTTTAATAAGCAAAGACACACTTGAAGCAGGATACAATCAAATATCGGGACAGCGTTTAATTGGTTTGTTTAATGATGAAAATGAACTATATCAAGTTGATATTATTAAGAATGCAGAATCAATTTATTATTTCAGGAATGATGAAAATGAACTTGTTGGAATTGATAAATCCAAATCAGGCAGTATGAGAATTTTCATCACAGATAATGCCGTTGAAGAAGTCAGAAAAATAAATCAGATTGATGGCAATATTTATCCAGAGTCTCAATTCCCTGAAAACGCCAAAATTCTTAAAGGCTTTGATTGGCGCGAAGATGAGCGACCTAATAGTGTAGAAGATTTATTTAAAGATGATCCGCCACTAAACTTGCCAAAAATAAAAGGGTTAAGTGATTATATCGAGCCCTAAGATTTCTTTGATGATTCTATGCTGGAGCGCATTGAAAAAGCTGATGAAGAAGAAACAAATACTGATCCAACAACACCAAAAAAGGCCTCTAGGAATTTGCCAAATGAAGTAAAACGAGATTCCATTTCTAAAAAGAACCCTTTACCAAAAAAGAAGTCAAGTTCACAATGACAGAAGATTTCTTTAAATATCAGGCACAAACATCACCAAGTCCTTTAGCAATGGAGATTTCTCATGCCAAAGGATCGTACATTTATGATAAAAGTCAAAAAGCATATCTGGATTTTGTCGCTGGTGTTTCAGCTTGCCCTTTAGGGCATAATCATCCTAAAGTCATTTCCGCAATTAAAGAACAAATAGATAAATATTTGCATGTCATGGTTTACGGTGAATACGTTCAAGAGCCTGCTGTTAAACTTGCAAAATTATTATCAAGCCATTTACCTAAACCTCTAGAAAAAACTTACTTGACAAATTCTGGCACAGAGGCAATTGAAGGTGCATTAAAACTCGCCAAACGTGCTACAGGTCGTAGTGAAATGATAGCCGCAAAAAATGCATATCATGGTAATACCATGGGCTCTATGAGTGTAATGGGTAATGAAGATCAAAAACAAGCATTTAGACCATTACTTCCTGATGTAAGGTTTATAAAATTTAATTACGAGCAAGATTTACAATATATCACCAGTAAAACGGCTTGTGTTATTTTAGAGACTATACAAGGTGGTGCTGGGTTTATTGAACCAAAAAATGATTATTTAAAAAAAGTAAGAGAACGTTGCAATCAAGTAGGTGCACTTTTAATTTTAGATGAAATTCAACCAGGTATTGGAAGAACTGGTAAACTTTTTGGGTTTGAACATTACAACTGTGTACCAGATATTCTTGTCATGGGAAAAGGTTTAGGTGGTGGTATGCCTATTGGGGCTTTTACTGCGTCTTCAGATTTAATGGATCTATTAAAAGACAATCCAAGATTAGGACATATCACAACTTTTGGTGGACATCCAGTTGTAGCTGCTTCTGCCCTTGCTACTCTAAAAGAAATTACCGAAAGTTCTTTAATGCCTCAAACTCTTGAAAAAGAACAACTTTTTAGAAAACATTTGAAGCATCCATTAATTACAGAAATAAGAGGCAAAGGTTTAATGCTAGCGGCTTTAACACCATCAGCTGAAATTACAAATCAAATAATTTTAAAATGCCAAAACAAAGGATTGATACTATTTTGGCTATTATTTGAACCCACAGCTATACGAATTTCACCTCCATTAATCATCTCCAATGACGAAATTATTAAGGGTTGTGGTATCATTATTGATGTTTTAAACACAATAAAACATTAGAAATACATTTTCAACGTTTTGAGAATCAAAAGAAAAAGTATTAGAATCATTGAAATATCGTCCTGTTGATTACTTTGTTAAAAACATTTAAGCCTTGAACAGATAAAAATAGAATAGAACATTAAATTTATTGAAACCTAATAGTACCAAGTGCCTATGGAGTTTAGTCCCGACGACAAGAACAACAACGATTTATCACTTACAAAATTTGAATCAATGTTAAAAACAAACAATGTTTTGTTTTTTGACTCAGAAGAATTCGAAAACATAATCCACCATTATCTTAATCAAGGTAAAGTAGCTTTAGCTAAAAAAGCTATAAAATTAGGGTTAGATCAACATCCTACTTCAATAAATCTGAAGCTATTTAAAGTAGAAGTCTATGTTTTTGAAAATAAGCTTGATATTGCCGATAATTTGCTTAATGAACTATACAATTTAGAGCCATTGAATGAAGAAATTCATATTCAGAAGGCTAATATTTTATCTAAAAAAGATCTTCATCAAGAAGCTGTAGATGTGTTAAAAAAAGCTCTTGAATTAACTAATGAGCCAATAGATATATACTCATTAATAGGCATGGAATATTTGTTTCTTGACAAGTTTGAAGAAGCAAAAAATTATTTCATGAAGTGCGTAGAAGAAGACCAATATGACTATTCGGCGTTATATAATATGATTTATTGTTTTGATTTTCTTGACCAAAACCAAGAAGCCATCGAGTTTTTAAATGTCTTTTTGAACAATAATCCATACAGCGAAGTAGCTTGGCATCAATTAGGGAAACAATACTTTACCATAAAAGATTATAAAAAGGCATTAGCTGCTTTTGATTTCGCTATAATTTCTGACGACGCTTTTATTGGAGCATATTTGGAAAAAGGAAAGGTTCTTGAAAAACTAAAACGCTTTAACGAAGCCATAGAGAGTTATAATACTACATTAAAACTTGACGACCCAACCTCTTTTGCTTTGTTGCGTATTGGTAATTGTTATGAAAAATTAGGTCAGGACGATCTTGCAGTTCAATATTATTATAAAACCGTGCATGAGGACCCTTTATTAGATAAAGGCTGGATTTCTATTACCAAGTTTTACAGAAAAAAACACAATTTTCAAAAGGCACTATATTATATTAACAAAGCCATTAATATTGATAGTGAAAATGTAGTTTATTGGAAATATTTTGCGCAAATAAACCTACAATTAAACTTTCTTGAAGAAGCAGAAAATGGCTTTAAAAGAGCACTAGATTTAGGCAATTACGAATTAAATACTTGGATATCAAGAAGTGACATCTTAATCAAACTAGGTGAAATAGATGCCGCTATAGTTAACCTCATTGAAGCAAGTGAATTCTATCCGAGCAACGCAGAGATAGAATATAGACTAGCTGGATGCTATTTCTTTACAGGAGAAAATGACAAAGGTGAATACCATCTTAAAAATGCTTTGCAAAACAATAAAGAATATACTTTTATCATTGAAGAACTCTTCCCAAAAATTTATAAGAAGGCAAAAATAAAAAACTTGTTAAAAACAAATCATTAACAAGAGCTTGTTATCAAAATTGAATATCTTTGATTTTCTTATATAAAAACTGAAAATGCAAAGACGCCTTATTGATTATTTTATTATTTCTCTCAAAGGAATTGCTATGGGAGCCGCTGATGCCGTTCCAGGAGTTTCAGGAGGTACGATAGCTTTTATATCGGGCATTTATGAAGAATTGATTACAACCATAAGTAATGTAAACTTTGCGCTCTTTAAAACACTTTTCACAGAAGGTCCTGCAGCATTTTGGAAACAGTTAAATGGTAATTTTTTATTGGCGCTTTTAACAGGAATCATTATCAGTTTTGTATCTTTTATGCGTCTAGCTAAATATTTGATAGAAAATCAACCTATCTTAATTTGGTCATTTTTCTTTGGACTCATTATTGCCAGTATCTATTTCGTAGGCAAACAAATTACAAAATGGAATGTTGCAACCATAGCTGCTTTAATCTGTGGTGCTTTAATCGCTTATTTGATATCTACTCTACCAGCGTTAAATGACAACGAGAACTCTTTTTTTCTAATTTTTGCTGGAGCACTGGCTATTTGTGCCATGATTTTACCAGGTATTTCCGGTGCATTTATTCTTGTTATTCTCGGTGCTTATAAAACTTTAAGCATAGCAGTTCATGATTTTGATTTTAAAAGAATTGCACTTTTTGCAATTGGAGCTTTAATAGGTTTGTTAAGTTTTAGTCGCATTTTAAAGTGGCTTTTTAAGCATTACCATAATGTAACTTTGGCTTTATTAACTGGGTTTATTTTTGGGTCTTTAAATAAAGTTTGGCCCTGGAAAGAAACATTAACATGGCGATTAAATTCTAAAGGAGAAGAAGTTCCATTACTTGAAAAAAGTATATCTCCATTTTCTTATCAGGACAATAATCAGTTATTTATTGCAATAGTCTTAATGATTATAGGTTTTTTAACTATTTATGTTCTAGAAAAAGTGGGATCTAAAAAAGCATAATGGAAAGTACCAGAACACTTACAGATAAAGTATTTCTTATTTTAAAAGGTATTGGCATGGGAGCTGCAAACAAAGTTCCTGGTGTTTCTGGTGGTGTAGTGGCTTTTGTTGCAGGATTTTATGAAGAATACATCTATTCATTACAAAAGGTTAATAGAAAAGCATTGAAGCTACTTTTTAATGGTAGGTTTAAAAGCTTTTTTCAGTATATCAATGGTCGTTTTTTAGGACTTTTATTTTTAGGAATGGTTATCAGTTATTTTAGTGTTTCAAAAATATTAGACTATTTTATTGAACATTATGAGCTATATGTCTGGATCATATTTTTTGGGATGATTATTGGCTCGATATATTACATAAGTAAAGATTTTAAAGATTGGAACTATAGAACCTGCATAGCCATAATCATTGGTATTTTAATAGGTGTTGGTATAAGTTTTTTAGATCCTGCTAAAGAAAATGACAATCTTTGGATTGTTTTTTTCTGTGGCATTATTAGTGTTTCTGGTATGACACTTCCAGGTTTTTCAGGATCCTTTATCCTTATTTTATTAGGAAATTATGTTTTGCTTTTAGTAGACTCTGTAAATGCGCTATATGATACTTTATTTGAAATCATAAGAGGTGATTTCAGCTTTATAAACAATTTGGTACGGTTACGAATGCTTAAAG
>JARRKS010000009.1:0-13436 GCA_037387865.1 Flavobacteriaceae bacterium | reverse complement strand
TCTGTATTACAGTAGATCATGATACTTTGGAGGATAACACCGTTACCATTAGATATAGGGACAGCATGGAGCAAAAGCGTGTTAAAATTGAAGACTTACGTGATATCATAAAAAATGAGATTGATGTTAAAACCTGGTTGATGAAAATAAATTAAAATTTACGGTTTACCCGTAACAAAAAGTAAAAAAGGGGTTGTAGCTTTATCGTATATCCCTCAAGCGGAAATTAATAGCGTCTATAAAGCATATTATGTTATGGACTACATAATTTCCAAATTTAAGCCAAGATAAAAGCCCGGACTTAATGAAGTTTGGGCTTTTAAATTAAAAATAAGCCTTCAACTGCACCGTACCCGTATGAATAGTTTTACTGGTTTCGGTTTTTCTTCCAAGATAAGAAAGATTTAAATCTAAAAATTTAGTGATTTTCTTTTGCGCTAATAAACTCCAAGTAAAGTTTTTTCCAGGTTGTAAGCCTTCCATCATTTGATAGCCAACAGGTGAATTTGGGTTACCTGTATAATCATTTGAGAAATAATTAAACTCGCCATTTATAGCACCTTTCTGGTTATTGGAAAATGCAAAAGAGGCTCCGTACTTTTGTTGTTTTAAAGTTTCTAAACTACCAATAGTATTGTCTTTATCTGTATGTTGATAATAGATATCAAAACGAGTATTGTCGTTTAAAAGATAGGAGAGTTTAGGGTTAAAACTCACTTCGTCTATATTGTAGTTTTTTGAGGTGTAATTTTCGCTAATGCTTTCATTAGTATTGAAAGCAGATTGTAAATTGATGAGCCAACTTGTTGCAAATTTGTGGTTAAAGTGAACTTGGTGACTTTTTAAGTTATTCTCAATTGAGCCAATAGACAACTGATTTCTTGATTGGTTGTTAAGATATGTATAGGAAGTTGTATAATGTTGTTTGCCTCGATTGTAAAAGAGAACGTTTCTGAAATTAAGTTGTAAGCCTAATTGATTTTCTTCATCACTATTAAAAGGATTTAAGTTAAAATTATTACCATCCCTTTTTGTTTTTCTATCAATTAAATAAGATGTTTGGTTATAAAAATGTGACCAGAATTTTTTACTTCTTTTTTCTTCAACAGACCATTGAGACGGATTTATGGTTATGATTTGACTTAATTTATTTTGATGTGTTTTTATAAATACGCGATTAGGCAAAAGAACCCTTATGTACTTGCCTTGATCTTGAAATTGAGCAATTTCAAATTCTTCTAGCTCCTGAATATTATTATTGTTATAATCTATCCATGTGTATGAACCTTGGCCTGGCTCAACTTCTACATAGGTAAAATCTTGTTGCGGCAAGGTTCCAGAGCTGGTCTCAAAAACCGTATTCCATTGTAAAATCTGATTAAAAAAGTTTTGTGAATAAATTAATCTTGAGTTCAGCGAATTTTCGTTTTCTACAGATTCATCTTCGTATTTTAAAGTTCTGTAGTTTACATAAAGAGATAAATTGGTTTGATTGTTTTGTATGATTCGAGAATCTAAATACAATGTATTAGATGTGTTTACTTTTTGTAACTGGTTGTTTTTAATACTGTCATTTACTCTGTTTTTATAACCAATTTCTGCAAACACTTTTGTGGTATCTCCAACACCAGTAAATATTTCATAAGATTTATATCGTTGACTAACTGCAGTTAACTCGTTAGTGGCAATGGTTCTTTCTTCATTATCTTCTATAGAAAGTTTAGTGCCAATCCAACCTTTTTTTATGTTGTATGCAAAACGATTATATGTTCTAAAAAATGAAGAAGAAGTTGTGTTAGATTCTGATTTTAAAATGCTAGAATTAGAAAATATATGAAGGTTTTTTAAATTCAAGTTTGCAAAAAGAACATGCCTATTTCCATTAAATTTTTGAGTAAAATTAAGGTGTTCGAACTGATAATTTAAAACCCCTTTATGATTGTGGAAGAGTCTTAATCCAGAAGTAACGAAAGTTTGATTTCCAAAATCACCTATAATTTGATTGCCAGGTGGAGCCTCTAGATTCCAGTCTCGATTAAATTCTGTATTACGCAGTCCTTCAATATTTCTAAAGTTTTCCTGTATGTAATCTGTGTCAAAGAATGCATTCAAATTCCATAGACTATCTTTTTTAATAATAGCCTGTTCAACCTTAAGTTTTGCAGCAAAACCATCATTATTGTCATCATCTATGTTTGAAAATAGGTTTAAGTCGTTTTTACTACCAGCAATTTCAAAATTAATATTAGTTTTTTCGGTAGGTTGATATTGTCCATTCAAAATAGCCATTTGGAGTTTAGTAGGAGCGATAAGCTGCACAATAGGCTCATAATTTCCTTGTGGAACATCGCCAATAGGTTCTACGTATTCAAAAATATTGTTGATAGCAGTTATGTTACTTAATACATAATTTCCTTGATTGTCTCCAACTTGAGTAAAAGTAACACCGTACAATTCATCATCTGGATTATTTGAAAATACGAAGGCTTCAACGCCATTAATAAGTTCTTTTTTGTATAAAATTCGGTTTTCATTATAGACTTCGGGTGAATCAGATGGAGCTACCATTAGGCTTCTGTCATCACCAGCATTTGCAAGAATATCTACTTGTTCTTCGGATAAATTTTGTTGCAAAGGTTGATTTTTAGCATCGTTTTCAGAATAAACCGAAACGCCTAGTTTTAATTTTTCACTTTCAATTTGTCCACCACCATAAACTAGCAACCTTGAATAATTCCGTTCACTATACTGGTAATCTACTGTAATTCGCATTTCGGAGGTGATGGGAAATGTTGAATTGAAAATAATTTCTCCAGCATTATAATCAATAATATAATCGTTGTTCTCACCACGTTGCAGAGCCACACCATTTACATAAACCGTTTCACTACCTGAAACAATTAATACATAAAGTTCTCCATTTGGACCTTGTAGTTTATATGGTCCTTGATTACCTTCTTGAGCTGTAAATTGACTTTGACTGAATTGACCTCTTACCAAGGATCCAGAAGCAAATAGGTTAGTTTTAGTAGATTCATTACCTAAATTGGTATTAATTGACAAGCCTTGTACGCGTTTTGAAAACTGACCAAAATGTGAAAAGTTATTTACTAAATCGATATCTCCAGCTCTTATAGACCAATCATCGCTAAAAATTTCTATAAAAACCTGATCAAACTCATCCAAACGTTGTGAATAACCACTTTCTTGTAATGGAATGTTAGCATCTTGAATAGATGCCCTTAAAGACACTTTTTCATTTAGTTTGCCAGTAATCTGTAAATCCAGTTCGCTATTTAAAACAGAGTTTTGATTATTACCAATGGTTACACCTCTTGAGATACTTCCGGACGTCGTTAAACCATCAAAAGGGGTAAATGTTTGCTTTGTATTAGGTTGAGATAATCTGTATAATTTTTGTTGATTACTTGTGCTTTCAACAATAATATCTTCGTCTAATTGTTGATAGGTTTTTGTTAAAAATTCAGGATAGCGTAAATAATCTATAATAATAGTATCTGTTTCAATAAGTTTTTTAAAAGTCAAAACCGCTTTACCAAAATCAATTGAATAAAAGGTAGAATCTATTACTACATTTTCTTTTGTTTTAACTACGAATAAACTAGAATTAATACTAACACTATCAATAACGATAGAATCTTTGACAGCTACTTTTTTAGTTCTATAATTAGATAATTCGTTTTGTGACAATGCACAATAACCAATTAAAAAAGTAACTAGTGTTAGTAGGAATTTCATTAGATATTAAACAGATATAAGCTTAAAATATTTTGTTGATAGTTTTCGTTAAATCAATCGTAAAATAATAGTGTAAAAGTAACCTATTATTTATTTTAGCTAAAAATACTTAAAAAGAACATTGAAGATAATATCATACAACGTAAACGGAATTCGCGCTGCAGTAAATAAAGGTTTTGTAGATTGGTTAAAAAGTGCAAATCCAGACATCATTTGTTTACAAGAAATCAAAGAAAAAGGATATAGTGGTGTAGCTATTTTAAGTAAGACCAAACCCAATCATGTAGAATATGGTACAGGAATAGAATCTATGGATTTTGAAGGCAGAAACCTTCGCGTAGATTTTGATGGTGTTTCAATTATGAGTTTATATCTGCCTTCTGGCACAAATCTGCAAAGGCTAGAACACAAATTGGAATATATGGCCATGTTTCAAGACTACATAGATAATTTAAAACAAGAAATTCCAAATCTAATCATCTGTGGTGATTACAACATATGTCATGAAGAAATAGATATTCATAACCCAAAAGGTTTAAAAAATGTTTCTGGTTTCTTACCTGTAGAACGCGAATGGATAGGTAGTTTTATAGACAGTGGTTTCATAGACTCATTTCGATACTTAAATAGAGAAACACAACAATATAGTTGGTGGAGTTATCGTGCTAATGCCAGAGCTAATAATAAAGGCTGGAGATTAGATTATGCAATGGTAGCAGAACCTTTACAAGAAAACATAAAAAGAGCCGTTATATTATCCGAAGCATACCATAGCGACCATTGTCCGATATTGGTAGAAATAGAAAATTAAATCCAAAACAAACAAACTTAAAATGAAAAATAATCTGTCATTTATATTACTAATAGTATTCATTACATCTTGTGTATCTCCAAAAGTGTATAAAGATTTAGAAGCGAAATATGATAATCTTAAAAAAGAGAATAAAAAGCTTAACGAAGATTACGAAACATTACTAGCTGTAAAAAACGATAATGAAAACACATTAAAAATGCTTCAATCAGATTATGATGAAACGTTACAACAACGAGATAAATTACAAAGTGATTATAATGCAATTAAGTCTAACTATGATAATTTAAAAGCCTCTTATGATGCTTTAGAGGAAAACAGCTCTGCAGCTATTGCAGAAAACTCCAAAAAGAATAGAGAGCTCTTAGCGCAATTGGAAGCCAAAGAACAAGCGCTTGCAGATGAGAATGCTCGATTGGAAAGACTTAAAAAAGAATTAGAAGATCGTTCAAATCGTGTGTCAGAACTAGAAAATGTAATTGCTGCAAAAGATGCTGCAATGACACAATTAAAAGATGCTATTTCAAGAGCTTTAACAGACTTTGAAGGAAAAGGTTTAACCGTAGAACAGAGAGATGGAAAAGTATATGTTTCTATGGAGAATAAGTTGCTATTTGAATCAGGAAGTTGGGCAGTTGGAAGTGAAGGTAGAAGAGCTGTGCAACAATTAGGAACTGTATTGGCAGAAAATCCAGATATTAATGTTTTAATAGAAGGACATACTGACAATGTACCTTATAAAGGTAGTGGTCAGGTAAGCGGTAATTGGGATTTATCAACAAAACGCGCTACAGCAATAGTGAATATTTTAAGTGAGAATTCCAGTATAAATCCAGAAAGTTTAACTGCTGCAGGTAGAGGCGAATTTTCACCAATTGCAACTAACGATACTTCCGAAGGACGAGCAAAAAATAGGCGTATTGAAGTTATCTTAACACCAAAGTTAGATGAAATTACTAAATTGCTGAACGATATTTAATTATTGTCATTCCGCACTTGATGCCGAATCTATTATATAAATTTAATTTAGAGATTCCTGCCTTGCAGGAATAACACTAAAATATGAAATACACCACACTCCCAAACACAAATGTTAAAGTTAGCAAGATATGTTTGGGAACCATGACTTGGGGAAACCAAAACACAGAAGAAGAAGGGCATTTACAACTCGATTATGCTTTTGATCAAGGCATTAATTTCATTGACACAGCAGAACTGTATCCAGTTCCAGCAGAAGCCAGAACACACGGTAGAACTAGTGAGATAATTGGAACTTGGCTAAAAAAGACTGGAAACAGAGATAAAGTTGTTATAGGCAGTAAAATAGTTGGTCGTACAAGTGATTACGTGGCACATATTCGAAAAACAGGTTTTAGTCCAGAATCTATTAAAGATGCGATTGATTTGGAACTAAAAAGACTTCAGACCGAATATATTGATTTGTATCAACTGCATTGGCCAGAACGTTTAACCAACACATTTGGAAAAAGAGATTATGTTCATGATGAAACTGATTATTGGACAGATAACTTCAACAAAGTTTTGCACAGTTTAGATAAAGAGATTAAGGCAGGTAGAATAAGACACGTTGGACTTTCTAACGAAAAAGCTTGGGGAGCTATGCGTTATCTTGAAGAACACAAAATCCATAATTTACCTAGGATGATAACCATTCAGAACTCCTATTCTTTATTGAACAGAACATTTGAAGGTGACATTGCCGAAGTTTCCATTCGTGAAAAAATGGGTTTATTAGCGTATTCTACATTAGCGTTTGGTATGCTAACGGGCAAATATATAGATGGTACAGCAAGTCCAAGTTCCAGATTAAAGCTATTCCCTCAAATGGCACGTTACAGTGGAGAAAGATCACGGAAAGCTACCGCAAGATATTTGCAACTCGCTAAAGATAACAATATGAGTTTAGCACATATGGCTTTGGCGTTTGTGAACCAGCAACCATTTTTAACAAGCAATATTATAGGAGCAACCAATTTAGAGCAACTCAAGGAAAATATAGATAGTATTCATATAGATTTAAGTAAAGAAATGCTTAAAAAGATAAATACCATACATGCAGAAATACCGAATCCTGCACCTTAAATTTTATCGTTTGGGCAGATTAATGAAACGATAAATCCATATCCCGTTTTTTATACGGTATGGTTTTTAGAATATGATTAATAGACTCAACACGCGCTTGTGTTTTTCTGTTGGCTTTAATGATTATCCAAGGCGCAATTTGTGTGTTTGTTTTTTCAAACATCAAGGTTTTGTATTTTGAGTATTCATTCCAAAGTGATTGCGCTTTTTGGTCAACAGTGCTAAACTTCCATTTTTTTAGTGGGCTTGCTTTTATTTCTCTAAAGCGTTTGGCTTGTTCTACTTTTGAAATTGAAAAATAAAATTTAATCAATTGAATGCCAGATTCAATAATCATACGTTCAAATTCATTTACCTGATTCATAAAAACATCATACTCTTCTTGAGTACAAAACCCATTTACAGGTTCAACTACCGCTCTGTTGTACCAACTCCTGTCAAAAAATACCATTTTACCTTCTTGCGGTAATTGATTAATATAACGCTGAAAATACCATTGTCCTTTTTCTTCTTCTGTAGGCTTTGGCAAAGCAACAACTCTAAACTCTCTTGGGTTAAGGTGCTCTGTTATTCTTCTAATAGCGCCGCCTTTTCCTGCTGCATCTCGACCTTCAAATAAAACAACTACTTTTTGGTTGTTTTCAACAACCCATTGTTGTAAATGGATGAGTTCAACCTGTAATTTTTTTAATCTGTCTTCAAAATTGACATTACGTAATGTTTTGGAAATGCTTGCGTTTTCATACAACAAAAACTGCTTAACCCCTTTTTTTCTTTTTAAACTTTTTAATGCTTTTGGAGAAAGTTTCATAATCAATCTATGTGTTTTATCAATCTGTGGTAGCGTTGTACAATATTTGGGTCTGGAAAAACAGTTAACCCTGAAGATTCTTTTCCTGCATAATCAAAATGAGATAGTACATAACGTATGCTTTCCAATCTTGCTTGTCTTTTATCATTAGACTTCACAATAATCCAAGGACTAAATGTGGTGTGTGATTTACTGAACATTTGTTCTTTGTAATAGGTGTAATCGTCCCATCTGCGTTGTCCTTCCTTGTCTACAACACTAAATTTCCATTGTTTAAGAGGGTTTTCTAATCTTGCGTTAAATCTGTTCAATTGTTCTTCTTTAGAGATTGAGAACCAAAATTTGATAATGTCTATTCCATCTTCATAGAGCATGTGTTCAAATTCTGGTACTTGAACCATAAACTTGTCGTATTCTTCTTTACTACAAAAGCCCATAACGGGTTCTACAACTGCACGATTATACCAGCTTCGATCAAAGAATACTATTTCACCTGGATTTGGAAGTTCTTTAATATAGCGTCTAAAATACCATTGACCCTTTTCTACAACAGTCGGTTTTGTAAGCGCCACGATTCGCATAGAACGAGGATTAAGATGTTCTGCAAAACGTCTAATTGTTCCTCCTTTACCTGCTGCATCTCGGCCTTCAAAAATGATACATACGCGTCTGTTGTTTTTTGCAACCCATTGTTGTAAATCTACCAACTCTGCTTGAAGTTTAAGAAGTTGTTGTTCGTAATTTACAGTATATAAAATATCTTCCAACCGACTTGGTTCTAGTTTAGATTTTAAAATCGAAAGAAACTCTTCTCTATTTTTATGTTTTTCAAAATCTTCTAATGTTAGCATGCTAATTGTTTTAATTTACAATATCCTACTTTTTTTAAATTATAACAATGACAATTATGAATTTAAAAAATATAAAAACATTTCTCTTGAAATGTTTTCGGCACCTAAACTTTCAAGATGTTTAGTATATACCTGACAGTCTATGAGTTTATAATTACTATTTTGAATAAAATTTATAAAAGCTGCTTTACTGGCATTAGGCTCTAGTGTAAACATACTTTCTCCACAAAATACACCATTATTTAAATCTACACCATAAAAACCAGCAACTAGTTTTTCTTTGTTCCATACTTCAATGGATTTGGCATAGCCTAACTTATTTAAATTTACATAAGCTTCTATCATTTTACCTGTTATCCAAGTGTCGTACTGTCCTTCTCTTTTTACAGTTGCACACTTATGTATTACTTCTTTAAATGCCTTATTAACTGTAAAAGTATAATCATTATTTCGAAATACTTGTTTCATGCTTTTAGATACCTTTAGACTTTTAGGAAATAAGACAAATCTAGGGTCTGGAGACCACCATAAAATGGGCTCGTCTTTATTGAACCATGGGAAAATTCCACTTTGATAAGCTAATACAAGTCGCTCTACCGATAAATCTCCACCAAAAGCTAACAACCCTTCTTTGGTTGTTGAAGTAACATCAGGGAATTTTAATTCTTCAGTTAGAAATTGCATGTTATAAAAATAAAAAACCTCAACATTAAAATTAATATTGAGGCTGTTTTTTGTGAAGTCGTAATCCCTAAAAAGGTAAGTCGTCGTGATCTTCTTCGTTCAAATCTCCTGCTGGCTCAAAAGCATCCGCTGGTGGAATAGGAGGCATTTCTGCATTAGAAGATTCTTGCTGTAAACTTTCTATTCTCCATCCTTGAATAGAATTAAAGTATTTTGTTTCACCTTGAGGATTTACCCATTCACGTCCTCTTAAGTTTATATTTATTTTAACCTGCTGCCCAACTTGGTAGTTGTCTAATAAATCTGTTTTGTCTTGAACAAACTCTACCATAATATGTTGTGGGTACTGTTCTTCTGTTGTAACAACAACTTCTCTTTTTCTAAAACCGTTGCTTCCAAATGTTTGCGTTTCTCCAATCAACTTAATTTTTCCTTGAATTTCCATTTAATCTAATTTACTGTTTATGATAATAATAATTTCCATGCACTATTTATGTCCCCAAAACTTAAATAGTTTTTTGCTAATTTATGCTTTTCTCTAATAGATAACGTTGTAATGTTTGGATGATTTTCTGAAACATCCTTTATAAACAAATCTATTTCATTTTGAGATGGTAAAGCTTCAACATTGCCAAGCATCCCTAAATCGTTGCCTGAAAGTATATGGCTGTTTCTTACTTTTTCGGGTATGTTATCTACTCCAATACCAAGCGTTGAAATAGGTTTAGGAATCTCAAAAAATCCTTTTTTAGCTCTAGTGTAAAAGCTGCCACCTGATCTGGCCACCAAATCTAATTTCACTTGGTTAATAGTTTCATCTTCTTCCAAGATGTCTTTTGAAATATGTAATTTAAGGACTTCGCAAATAATTAAATTTCCGGCACCTCCTTCATTTCCTAATTTGATAATGTCATTTACTTTGCATTCAAACTGAACAGGAGATTCTGCAACCCGAAATGGTCTCACAACATCTGATTTCAACATGCTTAATCCAGCCTTTTTAAACTCGTTTACACCTTCTGGGTATTCTGTACTCGAAAGTGATACCTGATGAACCAAATCGTAATTTACAACATTAATAACCACTTCTTTAGTTTCTAAAACATTTTCTAGTGTATGCTTGGTCGTATTATTCCTAACACGACGTGCAGGAGAAAATATCATGACTGGCGGATTGGCACTAAAGACATTAAAAAAGCTAAAAGGTGACAAATTAGGATTGCCTTGAAGATCAATGGTACTAGCAAAAGCTATAGGTCTTGGCGCTACAGAGCTCAACAAATAGCTGTGCAATTTTGTAGTAGATATATCTTTAGGATCTATTGATAACATGAAGCTTTTGATTTAGGCAAATGTAATTATTCTGTTGGTGAACTAAAAACTATTTGAAACCTTGTAATACAATATTATTAACAGATTTACATTATATTACATACAAAATTTATCGTGTATGATTTTTACGAAGCATAGAAACTTTTTCAGATGGTTTATTGTTATTGCATCATTTGCAATTATTTCTTTAATACTCTGGAATACCTATGTATTTTTTCAAAATTTTAAAGCAGAAGAAAGGTCGAAGATGAAAAACTGGTCTTTCGCACAAACAGATATACTAAATGCCTCTAATTTAGATGGAGATATAGGGGAATTACCATTACAAGTTATAAGGAGTAATACAACAACACCTATGATTTTGGTGGATCAAAATGGAGAAATACAAGTCAATAATATTAATACTGAAAAGACGCGAGATACGGCATATATCAATCAATTGATTATTAAGTTTTCTAATGAAAATAAACCTATTGAAATGCGTTATCAAGATGATGTATTGGCAACATTGTATTATGGTAATTCACCATTACTGAATAAACTAAAATATTATCCTTTAGCCTTATTGCTAATCATTTTGTTATTTGGTACAGTTGTTTATTTATTTTACAGAAGCTCTAAAAATGCTACCGAGAACAAACTATGGTCTGGTATGGCAAAAGAAACGGCGCACCAAATAGGAACACCGTTATCCTCATTAGTAGGTTGGGCAGAAATTTTAAAAAGTGAAAACACAAACCCTGAATATATTATTGAAATTGAAAAGGATATTAATAGATTACAAACTATTACAGAAAGGTTCAGCAAAATTGGCTCTATTCCAAAATTACAAAAAGCAGATATTGTTGCTGAAACTCTAGACGCTGTAGATTATTTAAAATCCCGTTCGTCAAAACTTATTGATTTTAAAATTACATTGCCAGAGCATCCTATTTATGTAAATCTAAATTCTCAATTATATGGTTGGACTATAGAAAACTTGGTTAAAAATGCTATTGATGCCATGAAAGGTAAAGGGAAAATCACAATTGAAATCTTACCATCAAATTCTGATATAAAAATAAATGTTACCGATACAGGAAAAGGGATACCAAAAAACAAGTTTAATACCATTTTCGAACCTGGATATACCAGCAAAAAAAGAGGTTGGGGTTTAGGTCTATCTCTTGCTAGACGTATTATAGAAGATTTTCATAACGGAAAAATAAAAGTGCTTCATTCTGAAGTTAAAAAAGGAACAACCATTCAAATTTCTTTAAAATTACTATCTTAACAGTCCCATGTCTGAAAATTGGATTACCATAAAAGAAGTACAACTGAATAATAACTGCCCAGAATGTTATAACAATAGTGGCTTGCATTTAACATTCAAACAAAAGTTTTTAGAAACAGGTTTTTATAAATCTATCACCAGAGAAGTAGACCATGAGATTTTTTGCAAAAACTGCAATACTATTATTTATCCTGTTCGTTGGAAAAAGGATATAGAAAGCGTTTTTGAATACCATCAAAAAGCATTTGTGCCAAAAAAATCTTCAATTAAATTAAAGAAGATGGCTTGGATTGCTATTACTGCAATAGGTCTGGTAGTTGTTGCCGTAATTACACTAACAATACTTTCTTAAAGTTCTTTTTGAATGGCTTGAGCAGTTGTTTCAAATTCTTCAGGAGTCATTTTTATCTTTGAGATAAAACGAGCATCTTCCATAGAATTTAGTGGAATTAAATGTACATGCGTATGTGGTACTTCAAGACCAATAACAGATACGCCAACACGTTTACACGGTATTGCTTTTTCAATGGCAATTGCTACTTTTCTAGAAAAACTCATAAGACCTGTATAGGTATCTTCGTCCAAATCAAAAATTTTATCGATTTCTTTCTTAGGAATACAAAGTGTATGTCCTTTAGCATTTGGATTAACATCTAAAAATGCTAAAAAATCATCAGTCTCTGCTATTTTGTAGCAGGGAATTTCTCCATTTACTATTCTTGTAAAAATTGTAGCCATTTGTTATCTAGAAATTTCAAGAATTTCAAATTTCAATACACCATTCGGTACTTGTACTTCTGCAATTTCTCCTAATGATTTACCAAGTAATCCTTTTCCAATAGGAGAGTTTACAGATATTTTCCCTGATGCTAAATCTGCTTCACCATCTGCCACTAAAGTATAATTCATTTCCATACCATTAGTTTGGTTTTTGATTTTTACTTTAGAAAGCACCAATACCTTTGATGTATCCAATTGAGATTCATCAATCAATCTTGCACCAGCCAGAGTTTCTTCAAGTTTTGCTATTTTCATTTCTAACATACCTTGAGCTTCTTTGGCTGCATCATACTCGGCATTTTCACTCAAATCGCCTTTATCACGAGCTTCTGCAATGGCTTGAGATGCCTTTGGGCGTTCTACATCTCTTAACTGGTTAAGCTCCTCTCTTAACTTTTTTAACCCTTCTGCTGTGTAATAAGATACTTTACTCATAACTTCATCGTTTAGTTAAATAAAGATTCCGAAACTTGTTCGGAATAAAAAAATCCCGCTAACACGAGATTGTAATGCAAATATACAAAATATTTATCTGAACACACTTTTTGTTGTAAATTGCACCTTATAAAAAATGATATGAAAAAGATTTTTTTAATTATAATTACAAGCTTGTTATTTACGACTTGTAGTAAAAATGATGATGCTAACAATAATTGTAATAACCTGCCTAATATTGGGGTTAACCGTACAATAGAATTAAATCTTCCTCAATACAATCAGCTTAACTTCCCAAGTAATCCGGTGCCTATTCCTGAAGAAGGTGTTGGAGGTATTATAGTTACCAATACAGGAACGGGATTTGTGGCTTTTGATGCTGCTGATCCAAATCATATGTTATCAACATGTTCAACTTTAATCATTTCTGGTCTTGAAGGAACTTGTGGATGTGATGATCAAAACCAATATAGTTTATTTACTGGTCAGCCATTAAATAATTCTGCTTTACGATGTGGTTTAAAAGCTTATCGGGTTGAACAAAGTGGAAATACTCTTTTCATCTCTAATTAAAACTTTAGGGTAACGCCTAACAAG
>JARRKS010000008.1:10703-15138 GCA_037387865.1 Flavobacteriaceae bacterium | reverse complement strand
TTTTAGGATTAATACCCTTATTAGCAATTTTAGCCATTATATTTTTAGGCTTTATTATATATTATAGTTTTGGAAAGAAAACAGCTAGAACAGGAATATTAAGAAAATATGGGCATAGACCAGCGCTCTTTCTTTTATATAAAAAGAAAAACCGTGAAAAACGAAAAATAGATATTAGTATAAACCCATCTTTTTTAGACGGCGATTTAATCTCTGAAGCAGGTGTTGTTGTGCCTTTATTTGGAAACGAAAGATCTCCAGAAATGTTGGTTGAAATAGGAGCGGCTTTAAACTCTAAAGAGAATATACAGGTAGTAAATCTTATAGAAATTCCCAACCAAACATTTTTAGAAGCCCTATCTAAAGAAAACCCAATAATCAACTCTTTAGAAAGACGATTATCAAGATTGGCCTCAAATCAAAATATAAATATAGATTTTGAAGCTATCGTTACACATAACCTATCAGACACAATTCACGAGTTGAGCGATCAAACAAATTGTAATTGGCTTGTCATTGGATGGAACGGTAAAGCCAGAACAGGAATCTTAATTAGCAACCCAATTGGCTGGCTTTTAACTAATATAAACTCAAATATTGCACTATTTAAAGACAATGGTGTTCGTTATATTGGCCGAGTGCTTATTGCATTAAGACCGGGAAGAAATGACAGTAACTTTGTAGAAGTAGCGGACAGAATATGTCAATACTATAATGCAACATTTTCATTATTGAGAATAGTTGGAGATCAAGATTCAAATGAAACAATAAATGAAATTGAAAGAACTTCAGAACAATTGTTAAATAAAGCAAAATCAAATAATGAAGTTCTAATTATCAAATCAAACGATCCGCTTGAAACCATTTCAAAAACTTCAGCAGATTATGACCTCCTTATTTTAGGCACACCTCAAAAAGACAATTGGCGCTCGGTTTTATTTGGTACAGGTAAGGACAAGTATACCCAAAAATCTGCTTGTTCTGTATTAAGGTTAATGATAAAAGAGGAATAATATTTAGTTAACTTTATTTAATTATTTTAGTATTAATTTTTAATTAAGAACATGTTAGAATTAGCTGGAATTATCATTTTAGGAATACTCGCACAATGGGTGGCTTGGAAATTTAAAATCCCAGCAATTTTACCCCTAATACTTATTGGATTGTTGGTTGGGCCAATAGCCGCAGAATTTTTAAGCGCAGATGGAACTAAATGGATAGAGCCCTCATGGAATGGAGAAGAAGGCCTATTTCCGGGTGAAAGTTTATTTTATTTTGTTTCGCTAGCCATCAGTATTATCCTATTTGAAGGAGGATTAACCTTAAGAATGGGCGAAATAAAAAATGTTGCTCCAGCTATTACAAAACTAATAACTATTGGCTCAATAGTAACTTTTTTTGGCGGTGCGGTTGCAGCACATTATATTTTTTATTTAAGTTGGGAAATTTCTTTTTTGTTTTCATCATTAATAATCGTTACAGGGCCAACAGTAATTACACCAATTTTAAGAAACATTCCATTAAAGAAAGATGTTTCTGCCGTTTTGAAATGGGAAGGCATTCTAATTGACCCCATTGGGGCTTTAGTTGCAGTTTTAGTTTTTGAATTTATTAGTGTAGATGCCGGCGGAGAATATACCAAAACAGCATTTATTGAGTTTGGTAAAATCGTTCTATTTGGATCAACCTTTGGTTTCACATTTGCTCACGCACTCAATTTTATTATTAACAAAAAATGGGTGCCACATTATTTAATGAATGTATTTGCTTTAGCAGCGGTTCTAGGTGTTTTTATATTGTCAGACGAATTTGCGCATGAATCGGGCTTATTAGCAGTAGTTGTAATGGGAATGGTTTTAGGAAATTCGAAATCACCTTATTTAAAGGAGCTTCTTTATTTTAAGGAGTCATTAAGCGTGCTACTTATTTCTATTTTATTTATTCTTTTGGCAGCAAATATTAATTTTCAAGATCTACTTCTCATTTATAATTGGAACACAGCTGTATTATTTGCAATAGTAGTTTTTGTATTAAGACCATTAGGTGTTTTCTTAAGTACAAAAGGATCTAATCTTAATTTAAACGAAAAGCTTTTTATAAGCTGGGTTGGCCCTCGCGGGATAGTTGCTGCGGGAATTGCTTCACTTTTTGGTCTTAAACTTGCTAAAAATGGTGTTTTAGATGCCGAATATATTACACCACTAGTTTTTATGATTGTACTTGGAACCGTGTTATTAAATGCCACTACAGCAAGGCTCTTTGCAAAATTAGCCGGAGTATTTCTAATAAATTCAGAGGGCATACTCATTGTGGGAGCCTCAAAAGTTTCTAGGCTTATAAGTAATTATTTAGAAACCAATGGAAGACATGTTGTGTTGATTGATAGCAACCAAACAAATATTAAAAAAGCTAAAGACCTTGGGCTAGAAGCAATAAACAGCAATATCTATTCAGATGCTTTGTTAGATAATATTGAGCTAAATGATGTAGGATATTTAATGGCACTTACGGGCAATTCTGACATAAATAATTATGCGATCAATAAATTTAGCGCTCAATTTGGGGAGAATGGTTCATTTAGATTAATTACATCTACAGAAATGAATGATCCGCACAATAACCCAAAAGAAGGCTTATTTTCGCAAACAGATGATTATGTGTCATTAAGCGAGGTGGCACAAAATTATCCCAACATACACGAATATACTATTAAAGACAGGTCACACTATGATAAATTAATAGAAATAACCAACAAAGAAAAAGATATAATTCCGCTATTTGTGAAAGACAATTCTGGAGAGTTAGAAATCATTTCATCATACAATAAAGATGTGCGTGAAATTAAAAAAGGATTTAAATTAGTATATTTAGGAAAACCTATAGAAACTATTTTAAGCAATAAAACGAGATGAATTTAAACAAAGCACTGTTAATTTTACTAGTTATAGTGGCAGCCCTAATGATTTACCTAGGGATAAAAAGAAATATGGAGCCTCCTTTTTTGACAGGAGTCGGCTTTATAATTATAGCCTTTCTTTTTAATAAATCGTCAAAATAACTTAAAGCTAAACTCCAATTGTAAAGCCTTTTGGTATTTCGGCTCCTTTTTTTATAACTACAATGCCGTCTTTAACGACATAAGTTTCTGTTTCGGTGTCCGCCACGTGTGAACCACCATTTATAGTTACATTGTCACCTATTCTTGAGTTTTTATCAAGTATAGCATTATTGATGGTACAATTTTCGCCAACACCAACTAAAACAGAAATATGGTTTTGCTCGATTTCCTCAAGCGATTCATAATCATCAGACCCCATCATATATGTGTTTTTTATCACAGAACCCTTTCCAATTCTTGATCTAATTCCTATAACCGATTTTTCAATTGATTCTGCATGAATAATACAGCCATCAGCAATGACGGTTTGTGTAAATTTAGTATCGGTAAATTTAGATGTTGGTAGTATTCTAGCGCGCGTATAGACACGCTGTAATGTGTCATACAAGTTAAATTTTGGAATATCATCTGTTAAACCCAAGTTAGCCTCAAAGAAGGAATCAATATTACCAATATCTGTCCAATAACCTTCGTATTGATAACTTACAGTTTTATGATTGTGTATGTTTTGAGGAATGATTTCTTTACCAAAATCTATAGTGCTTTCATCGTCCATTAATTCAATAAGTAACTTACGATTAAAGATGTATATACCCATTGAGGCAAGATAAACCCTTCCATTTGCATTCATATCATCACTAACTTCAGAGGTCCAATCAGGCAACAGTGATTCATCTGGCTTTTCGATAAAAGAAGTTATTACATTCTGACCGTCAGATTTTAAAATACCAAAGGAGGTTGCTTCTTTGGCATTAACAGGAATTGTTGCTATAGAAATCTCAGCATTGGTTTCTATATGATTTTCAATCATTTCATTAAAATCCATTTGATATAATTGATCTCCAGAAAGTATTAAAGCGTATTCAAAATCATGCTCAAGAAAATGATGCATGCTCTGTCTGACCGCATCAGCAGTTCCTTGAAACCAACCCTTATTATTGGGTGTTTGTTCGGCCGCTAAAACATCTACAAAAGCCGAGCTAAAAAAACTAAAATGATACGTATTTTTTATATGTCTGTTTAATGAAGCAGAATTGAATTGCGTAAGAACAAACATGCGTTTTATGTCTGAATTTATGCAATTTGAAATAGGGATATCTACCAATCTATATTTTCCAGCAATTGGAACCGCTGGCTTTGAGCGCTTATGTGTCATGGGATAAAGCCTAGACCCTTGCCCGCCTCCTAAAATTATTGATAATACTTTATTGTTAATCATTTCAATTATATTAAAGATTTATACAATTCCTCTGTTTGTTTTGCAATGGCTACCCAATCAAAAGTTTCCTCAACGCGCTTTCTGCCATTACTAGCCAT
>JARRKS010000008.1:0-10693 GCA_037387865.1 Flavobacteriaceae bacterium | reverse complement strand
ATCTGGGTTTTGAACAACCTTATTGATGGCATTTGCCAGATCTTTTGAAAACGCATCTGGGTTAACAGGCTCAATGGGCGCTACTCTTTGTTGTTCTAAAGAAACTAAAATCCCGGTTTCATTATCAACAACAACTTCTTTGATACCTCCAACGGCACTAGCAACAACAGCAGTTTCACACGCCATTGCTTCAATGTTGATTATTCCAAAAGGCTCATAAATAGAAGGACAGCAAAACACATCGGCATGAGAATATAACTGAATAACCTCTTTTTTATCAAGCAATTTGTCTATCCAGATTATATTGTTTCTATTTTGTTTAGCTATAGTCACACTATTTTTCATTTCTTGAGCTATTTCAGGAGTATCAGGAGCTCCTGCACATAGCACAACTTGGACATCTTCATCAATATATTTTATAGCATTTACCAAATGAATAATACCTTTTTGTCGAGTGATTCTTCCCACAAAAAGCACATAAGGTTTAGTTTTGTCAATGCCATATTTTTCTAAAGCAGAGGCATCAGATGTAGCCATATATTCCTTTAGATCTATTCCGTTATAAATTACTTTAATTTTGTTCTCATCAACATTAAAATACTTCAATACATCCTCTTTTGTTTCTTTTGAAACAGCTATTACTGCATCTGCCATTTCAATTGCTGTTTTTTCTATCCACGAAGAAGCATCATACCCTCTTCCTAATTGTTCTCTCTTCCAAGGTCTTAAGGGCTCTAATGAATGCGTTGTTATAACCAGCGGAGTACCGTAACAAAGCTTTGCGATAATTCCGGCAAATTGAGCATACCAAGTATGGCAATGAACAACATCAGCATCAACCCGTTCAGCATTCATTTGAATACACGTGGCTAATGTTTTTAAAACAGGCCTTATCTTCCTATCAGTATTGTCAAAGTTTAAAAGATTTTCTGAAAACCCTTTAATTTTTAGATGTTCTGATGAAATATCTTGATCTCCGAAACTTCTCACATCAACATCCATTAATTTGGCCAATTCAGAAGCCAAGTATTCAACATGCACACCAGCGCCGCCATAGACGTAAGGGGGAAATTCTTTTGTATAAAAAAGGACTTTCATTAAAAATGATGGATTTATTAATGTAAAAACTAATGAAATATAAATTTACAAAATGTTTTCATTAATCTTTTAGAAGAAATAATAACAATTGTTTAAATAACGATTAATCCTATATAAAATTAATCGTTAAGCTTTAAGACGGCCATAAATGCCTCTTGAGGAATTTCAACATTACCTACTTGACGCATACGTTTCTTACCTTTTTTCTGTTTTTCTAATAACTTTCTTTTACGTGAAATATCTCCACCATAACATTTTGCAGTAACATCTTTACGTAATGCTTTAATTGTTTCTCGTGAAATAATTTTAGCTCCTATTGCCGCTTGAATTGGAATATCAAATTGCTGTCTAGGTATAAGCGCTCTTAATTTTTCACACATTTTCTTACCAATAGAGTAGGCATTATCAGCATGAATTAAAGCAGAAAGCGCATCAACTGTTTGGCCATTCAATAAAATATCTACGCGAACTAATTTAGATTCTCGTAATCCAATCGGGGAGTAATCAAAAGAAGCATACCCTTTAGAAACGGTTTTTAGTCTATCATAAAAATCAAAAACAATTTCAGCTAAAGGCATATCGAAAGTTAATTCAACACGCTCTGTAGTTAAATAGGTTTGATTTTTTATAATTCCTCTTTTTTCAATACACAAAGACATGACATTTCCAACAAAGTCTGATTTTGTAATAATAGTTGCTTTAATAAAGGGCTCTTCTACACGGTCAATTGTTGATGGATCTGGTAAATCCGAAGGATTGTTCACAATAATTATTTCATCAGGCTCTTTTCTTGTGAACGCATGATAGGACACATTGGGCACTGTTGTAATAACAGTCATATCAAATTCACGCTCTAATCGTTCTTGAATTATTTCAAGATGCAGCATACCTAAAAAACCACACCTGAAACCAAAACCTAGAGCCGCCGAGCTTTCAGCAATAAATACCAGTGAAGCATCATTTAATTGTAGCTTTTCCATAGAAGCACGAAGTTCTTCATAATCTTCTGTGTCAACAGGATAGATACCTGCAAAAACCATTGGTTTAACATCTTCAAATCCAGAAATAGGGTTTGTTGTTGGTGATTTTGCATCGGTTATCGTATCCCCAACCTTAACTTCTTTCGCTTCTTTAATACCTGTAATTAAATAACCGACATCACCAGCCTTTATTTCATTTCTTGGGAATTGTTTTAAGCGCAATGTACCAACCTCATCGGCATTATAGGTTTTTCCAGTTGCAATAAATTTTACCAATTGATTCTTTTTTATAATACCGTTTTTGACTCTAAAATAAGTTTCTACACCACGAAAAGGGTTGTATACGGAATCAAAAACCAAAGCTTGTAAAGGTTCAGACTCATTGCCTTTTGGAGCAGGAATACGCTCAATAATTGCAGTTAAGATTTCTTCAATACCAATTCCAGTTTTTGCACTTGCAGGGATAACTTCAGACGGATCACAACCCAAAAGATCAACTATATCGTCAGTAACCTCTTCAGGATTTGCACTTGGTAAATCGACTTTATTGAGAACCGGAATAATCTCTAAATCATTTTCTAATGCCAAATAAAGATTTGAAATGGTTTGTGCCTGAATGCTTTGTGCGGCATCAACTATTAATAATGCGCCTTCGCATGCCGCAATAGATCGCGAAACTTCATAAGAAAAATCTACATGTCCAGGCGTGTCAATAAGGTTTAAAACATACTGCTCACCTTTATAGGAATAATCCATTTGTATGGCATGTGATTTTATTGTGATGCCGCGTTCACGCTCTAAATCCATATTATCTAATAGCTGGTCTTGCTTTTCCCTATCGGTTATTGAACCAGTAAATTCTAATAAACGATCAGCAAGCGTACTCTTACCGTGATCAATATGGGCAATAATGCAAAAGTTTCTAATATTCTTCATAAAGATTAAATCTTAATCAAAAGATTTTGCAAATATAGTTGATTTATTATGCTTTAATCCCTTTATTTTACAAAAACGAAATGGCTCGATTACGGTTTTACCGTAGATTAAAATACGAAAGAAATGCTATATTGCGACAATTAAAAATAGAATTTGAATTTTATTGAAAGAATTTTTTTAATAATTATTTGTGCATTATTTCCAATGTCGATAATGGCGCAAAAGCTTTCTATTTCAGGTTCAGTAAAAGATGAAAAAGACTTACCTATATCATTTGCCAATGTTGTAGTTTCTAACTCTGACAATGCTGAATTTGTTTATGGTACTACAACAGACGAAACAGGCCTTTTTTTAATTGAAGAACTCAACCCCAATTCATATATTTTAGAAGTGAGTTTTCTGGGCTTCGAGTCCCATTATGACACTATTAATTTAAACAAAGACACAAACTTAAAAACCATTACCTTAAGAGAAAAAACAACAGAACTCGATGGGGTAACTATTATTGCAAAAAAACCAACGGTTAAACGCTTGGTTGATAGATTGGTTTTTAATGTTGAAAACTCTACACTTTCAGAAAACAACGTTTTAGATGTTTTAAAACACACACCAGGAGTTTTAGTTCGCGACCAGGATATTACTGTAAAGAACACGACGCCATCTATTTATATAAATGACAGAAAAGTTTATTTATCAGCAGATGAGGTTCAACAACTTTTAGAAGGGACATCAGCCACGAACCTTAAGTCTATAGAAGTTATCACAAATCCACCAGCAAAATATGAGGCAGAAGGAGGAGTGGTTTTAAATATTATTACAAGTAAGAATATGATTACCGGATACAACGGAAGCGTTTTTGGGAATTATAAGCAAGGAAAAAAATTTCCAAAATATTCAATTGGTACAAGTCATTTTTTTAAGGCCAAAAACTTAAATGTATATATAAACTATAGTATAAGCCCAAGAAAGGATTATAGACAACAATATGAATCAATAAATTTTTTTGAAGACAATCAAGAATCCAGTAGTTGGAAAACAGATTATGAAAGAGATAGAGAAACAGCAGACCAAAATATTAATGCTAATTTAGAGTATGAATTAAATCAAAACAATAGTATAGGGTTTACTAGTAATATTTTGCTTTCGCCTGAAAAAAACACAAAACAAATCGCAAATTCTGTTACTGAAGTTTACAGCTCTACAAATCAATTAGATTCTACATTTATTGCAGATAACAGTTTGATTAGTAAGAAAAATAATCTGGCTTTTACAATAGATTACCTTCATAAATTTAATAGAGAAGGAGAAAAGCTTTCTATAAGTGCGCATCATACTAATTTCGATTTTACAAGCAATCAAAATGTTGATACAGAATATTTTTGGCCAGATAATATATTAATAAGGAATAGCATGTTCCAAACATTATCGAATCAAGAAATAAAACTTTATACAGGCCAAATTGATTATGAACTGCCTTTTAATGAAACAAAACTATTTCAGACCGGAGCAAAAATTACAGATATAAATTCAAAGAATGTCCTTGAGCAGTATAATTTTCAGAATGGACAATCTACAATTGACACACAAAGTTTTGATGAGTTTTTGTATGATGAAACTATTTATGCATCGTATTTAAGTTATGGTTCAGATTTTGAAAACTGGAATTTTAAGCTAGGGTTGAGAGCTGAATATACTGACATAAAAAGTAATTCCATATCTACTAATACATTAAATGATAATGATTACTTTAAGCTTTTTCCTTCGTTCCATATCTTAAAAGAATTATCTGAAGAAAGCGAAATGTATTTTAATTATAACAAGCGAATACAAAGACCAAGATATCGAGAACTCAATCCGTTCAAATATTATTTAAATGAATACATTTATGTTGAAGGTGACCCAGAATTAAAACCACAAATTGATGATGTGTTAACTTTAGGATATACTTTTAAAAATGACTTTACTTTTGAGGCATATTATCGTTATGAAAGAAATGAAACGGTTGAACTTACAATTCAGAATAACGAGAATAACGAATTACAATATGCTTATACTAATTTAGATCACGCTATTACTTATGGTTTAGATTTTACGTGCTATACAGAATTATTAAAAGACTGGAATCTATATGCGTTGGCATCGGTTTTTTATTATGACAACAAGTTTCACTCTCAAGAAAATTCAGACGATTTACTAAATAATGATAAATGGTCATTTTACACTCAAAGAATAAACTATTTCACTTTTTTAAAAGATAAAAGTTTAACCGCAGACTTGACTTTTCTGTTTATTTCTCCAATTGCAGAAGGTCCTGTTGATGTGAGCTCAAGATCCAGCTTGGATATTAATTTAAGAAAAACATTCTGGAATAAAAGAGCCTCATTAAGCTTTGGGTTTACAGATATATTTGATACACTAAACTTTGATCAAACAATAAGATATCAAAATCAGGATATTTATGCCAATTGGTATTTAGAAAACAGAATGTTTACCTTTGGCTTTAATTATAAATTTGGAAACTTTAGGTTAGATAGTAACAAAAAAGATATAGACCTTAATGAAAGAGATAGATTGGAAGAAAGAGATTAGTCTTGCCATTCTGCAATAAACAAATTAGTATCACGGCCACCTCCATTATTACGGTTTGATGAGAAAACAAGTTTTTTACCATCATTTGAAAACACAGGGAATGCATCAAAAGTTTCTCCATGTGTTATTCTGGTTAGATTTCTTCCATAAATGTCAATCATATATAAATTAAACGGAAATCCTCTTTCAGCCTCAAAGTTTGAAGAAAAAAGAATTTTGTCTCCTGACGGATGAAAAAATGGACTCCAATTAGCATTCCCTAGTCTTGTAAGTTGTTGCAAATCGGTTCCATCTGCATTACAAATATAGAGCTCCATTTCTGTTGGTTGTACCAATCCTTGAGCTAATAGGTCTTTATATTCTTTAATTTCTTCATCCGTTTTTGGTCGCGACGATCTAAAAATAATTTTTGTTCCATCTGGAGAAAAGAAAGCACCACCATCATAGCCCAATTCAAAAGTTATTTGCTTTACGTCACTTCCGTCAAGATTCATAGTATAAAGCTCTAAATCACCACTTCTTGTTGAGGTAAACACTATTTTATCGCCTTTTGGAGAAACGGTTGCTTCAGCATCATAACCGATGTCATCTGTTAATTGTGCAACAATGTTTCCATTGAGATCTGCAACAAAAATATCATATGAATCATAAATTGGCCATACATACTTACCATTCATCCTTAATGGTGTTTCTGGACAATTCTCATCCTTAAGATGTGTTGATGCATATATAATATGCTTGTTATCGGGCAAAAAGTAAGCACAAGTAGTCCTTCCTTTTCCAGTACTTATCATTGGCGGAGCAATACTGTCAAATGTATCAGTTGCATTCATCAAGAACATTTGGTCACAACCCACATTCCATTTTTTGTTATTTGACTGAAAAACCAATTGCTTATCATCAAAACTCCAATAAGCTTCGGCATTATCGCCTCCAAAAGTTATTTGACGTAATGATTTGAAATGAGTTTCTTCAGGGTAAATTAAAGAATCGTTTGTTTTATAAGTTTCTAAATCTATTTCAGTTTCAGAAGGTTTAACTTCATTTTTACAATACAGAAACGTAAGAGAGATTAATAACAAAAAGAAATACCTCATAAACAATAATAATATTAAATTTGCGCTAAAATAAGATTAAAATATGAAGAAAATATTGCTATTGGTTCTTTTTATATCGTTTATTGGGTGTAAAAAAGAGTATAGCCCAGAGAATAAGATAAGAGATGATGTGGCTTTTTTGGCTAGTGACAAATTAGAAGGTCGCCAAACTGGAACAGAAGGAGAAAAAACAGCAGCAGAATATATTGCTAATAGATTTATAGACCTGGGATTACTTGCAAAAGGGACAAATAACTATTTTCAAGAGTTTTCTTTTAAACCAAAAACCAATCCCCATCAAAAAGTTACCTATACGAAAGAAGGAGACAGCACAATTGTCGGAACCAACGTTATAGCCTTTCTTGATAATAAAGCAGAAAACACAATAGTTATAGGCGCTCATTATGATCATTTGGGCTCTGGGGCTGAAGGCTCCCTGTATCGAGGGGAAGATAAAGCCATTCATAACGGAGCAGACGATAATGCAAGTGGCGTTGCCATTATGTTAAATTTAGCTAGTAAGTTAAAAACATCAGATTTCAATAATAATTATTTATTCATTGCATTTTCAGGTGAAGAAATGGGACTTATAGGATCTAATTACTTCACAAAAAATTCAACAATAGACATTAATAAGGTAAATTACATGCTTAATATGGATATGGTTGGCAGGCTAAAAGAAGATAATTCATTAGCTGTTTATGGTGTTGGAACATCTCCTATTTTTAAACAAGTAGTTTCAGCAAGTAACAAGAACTTTAAGATTATTGAAAATGAATCAGGAGTTGGCCCAAGTGACCACACATCATTTTACAATAGTGATATTCCTGTTCTCCATTTTTTCACTGGACAGCATGAGGATTATCATAAACCATCTGATGATTCTGAAAAACTTAATTATCAAGGAATGGAATTTATCTCTAATTACATCTATGAAATAATATCGGATCTAGATGATAATGGAAAACTCGTGTTCAGAAAGACTAAAAATGAAAGTGAGGACACTCCACGGTTTAAGGTTGGTTTAGGTGTCGTGCCAGACTATTTATTTGACGGAAAGGGAATGCGCATAGATGGTATAAGTGAAGATAAACCAGCACAAAAAGCAGGCTTGCAAAAAGGAGACATAGTTATAAAATTAGGAGACAGCGTCGTTGTTGACATGATGAGTTACATGAAAGCCCTATCCGCTTTTAAAGAAGGTGATAAAACTAAAGTTGTTGTAGATAGAAATGGAGCAGAAATTGAAGCAGAAATTGAATTTTAATATTTGATAAATATAGGCAACATAGAACTCCCCGATTTTCCATTGCTTTTAGCCCCTATGGAAGATGTTAGCGATCCACCTTTTCGTGCATTATGCAAAGAACAAGGTGCAGATGTTGTATATACTGAATTTATATCGAGCGAAGGTTTAATACGTAACGCAGCCAAAAGCGTTATGAAGTTGGATATATATGAAAAAGAACGTCCAGTTGGCATTCAAATTTTTGGAGCCAATTTAGACAGTATGTTGCAGACTATTGATATTGTGGAGAAATCAAATCCAGATATCATTGATATTAATTTTGGTTGTCCAGTGAAAAAAGTTGTTAGCAAAGGTGCTGGCGCAGGTATTTTAAAAGATGTTTGTTTGATGGAGAAACTAACAGCCGAAATGGTTAAACGCACCAATTTACCCATAACGGTAAAAACCCGTTTGGGATGGGATCATGACTCTATAAAAATTGTTGAGGTTGCTGAAAGACTACAAGACGTTGGCTGCAAAGCTATTGCAATTCATGGGCGCACTAGAGCACAAATGTATAAAGGAGAAGCTGATTGGAAGCCTATTGCAGAGGTAAAGAATAATCCTAGAATGCATATTCCTGTTTTTGGTAATGGTGATATAAACACACCAGAAAAGGCAAAAGAAATGAGAGATGTTTATGGTCTTGATGGCGCAATGATTGGGAGAGCAAGCATTGGAAACCCTTGGTTTTTTAAACAGGTAAAACATTATTTTAAAACTGGAAGGCATATAGAACCCATTACTATTCAAGAGCGTGTTGAAGCCGCCAGAAGACATCTTGAAATGGCAATAGATTGGAAAGGTGAGAAGCTAGGTGTTTTTGAAACACGAAGACATTACACCAACTATTTTAAAGGCATTCCAAATTTCAAAGAATATAGAATGAAAATGGTAACCAGTGATGAAAGTAAAGATGTATTTGCTGCCTTTGACGAGGTGATTGAAAAATTTTCAGATTATCAGTTCGTATAATTACTTGCAAATGTTTTTGTGACTCGACTTGAGGCTATTTTGGAAGCAATAATTCCTAAAACAGAAATAGTAACAAACACCAAAACAAAATTTATTGGCTTTAAACTTACCGGATAAGGCAAACTAGGCGTAATCATAATTAAAGACAATTGCTGTTGAAGAATAACCAAAATAAAACCAAGTAATATACCAATTAAACCACCTATTATACTCATCAAAGAACCTTGAAGAAAAAATATTTTTCGAATATTTTTAATGCCAGCACCAAGATTAAACAAAGTATTCAAACTAGTTTTTTTGTCTAGAATCATCATGATAATAGAGCCAATAACATTAAAAAGCGCAATAATTAACACTAATGTAAATATTAAGTAAACAGCAAGGTTTTCGGTGTTTAGCATCTTGTAAAGTGTATTATTTAACTGTGTTCTATTTTTAAGAATAACTTTATCTCCTAAAACAGATTCAATTTTAGGCTTCACTGACGCTTCATCTATACCATTCTTTAATTTAATTTCCAATGCAGAAACTTGATTTGGTGAATAATTAAGTAGCTTTTTAGCTAGGCTAATAGGAGCAAAAACATAAGTATCATTTAAGTTTTCATTGATGTCAAAAATCCCAACATTAACAGCATTGACTAAATTAAAGGCGTCCTGTGTAGATGTAATTTGACCTTTACCAGGCTTTGGCACGTAAAGATTTACTGTTTTGCCATAATGTTGCTGGAACAGCTTTTAAATCTGGATCAACCAACGAAGTAAACTCGAGAGTGAAATCCTTTAAACCAGCAAAACCCGCAAGCACAACAAAAAGGGAAGCAGAGCCTAAAATAACACCAATTGCCGCAATAATAGATATAAAATTAATAGCATTGTTACTGCTTTTAGAAAGCAAATATCTTTTTGCGATGTATAGGGAAATGTTCAATTATGATTTTTTTCTTTTGCCTAATAGATCTGGATTAGAAATAGGGTTATCTTTTCCTTTAAGTGATTTTTCTATTCGATCAATATATTCTAAAGAATCATCAATAAAAAACTCTAATTGAGGCATGCGTCTCAATTGATGTTTAGTTCGTTGAGCAAGTTCATGCTTAATAAGATGTGCATTAGATTTTATACCTTCAATTAGTTCTTTACTTTTGTTATTTGGAAAAATACTTACATATACTTTTGCAATCGACAGATCTACAGTTACTCTTACTTTAGACACCGAAATAATAACACCTTTCATACCGCCTTGGGTAGCGCTACTTTGCAAGACATCTACAAGATCTTGTTTTAATAGAGATGCTATTTTCTTTTGTCTTTGACTTTCTTCCATAATGCAAAAATAGTTGATATTTAAAGATTATCTTACTTTTGATTTACAAAATTTGTACATTACATTAAACGATTAAAAATATGAATAAAATTGAGCATATAGGCATAGCCGTTAAAGATTTGAAAACATCCAATGTTCTTTTTGAAAAACTATTTGGCGAAGCTCATTATAAAATAGAATCTGTTGAAAGCGAAGGAGTCAAAACGTCATTCTTTAAAGTTGGAAATAATAAAATTGAATTGCTTGAAGCAACAAATAACAAAAGCCCAATTGCTAAATTTATTGAAAGAAAAGGAGAGGGAATTCATCACATTGCATTTGATGTGGACGATATAAAATCAGAAATTATTAGATTAGAAAAAGAAGGATTTATAGTTTTAAATAAAGAACCAAAAAAAGGAGCC
>JARRKS010000007.1:0-18198 GCA_037387865.1 Flavobacteriaceae bacterium | reverse complement strand
CTATAAAGGTAAGTGCAAATATTTTTGCCGAAGCCTTTAATGTTATGGGATAACGAAGCTCTAAAGAGAATTTATTATAAATGGCATCTCCATCCTGCCCAGATAACGATTGATTAGGATAACCTCTTAAAGCAATGGCTTCTCTACCATATTCATTATTTAATGATGTAGATTATGCTGCATTAGCATCAGAAAGAGAAGATCTAGAATAACCATCTCCAAATGTAAAAAGCCCTGTATTATAATTTTTTAGATTGTAATGCTGATAGCTTACTGCTTGTGAAAGGGTAAAATAGTCATCTGGAACAGTTAACCTTTTTGCTAAACCAACCGAGATACCTGTAATATTGAAGCGTCGGTCTTTATCTGCATTTCTAGTAACTGGATTATATAAAAATTGTTTAGTATGTGAAAGCGATGTAGAAAATTGCACAGGTCTTTTGCCGCCCATCCAAGGTTCTGTAAAAGAAAAACTATAAGTTTGATAAAAACGACTTGCTTGCAAACGAAGAGCGAGTTTTTGCCCATCACCCATTGGAATTGGTTTGTAAGCATCTTTTTTGAAGATATCTTTAATAGCAAAATTATTGAATGATAATCCGAGTGTACCTATAAAACCGCCACCACCATAACCACCTTGCAATTCTATTTGGCTTGATCCAGTTTCAACTACAGAATATTGCATATCTATAGTACCTTCATTAGGATTAGGATTTAAAAAGTCTGGAGATATTTGCTCTGCATCAAAATACCCTAATTGACTTAATTCTCTAACAGTTCTTACAACATTTTGCTTGCTGTATAAATCACCAGGTCTTGTACGTAATTCCCTGTAGATAACATGATCGTTGGTTTTTTCATTACCAACTACAGTAACACTATTAAAATGAACTGGTTTTCCTTCAGAGATTCTAATCTCCATATCAATCACATTACCTTCTGCATTAGTTTCTACTGGGTTTATTGTAGAAAATAAATACCCATTATTTTGATACAGATTTGTTAGATCCTGAGCATCAGGTTTTGTGTTATCTGCTATGCGCTTTTCTAAAAGTACACCGTTATAAGTATCTCCTTTACTTAATCTTAAGACTCTACTTAATTGCTGATTAGTATAAACTGTATTGCCAATAAAGGTAATATCTCCAAAAGTATATTTACTTCCTTCTTCAACATTTACATTAAGCGAGATAGTCTTGTCGTTGTTGACGACTACACTATCTGAAAGCACACGAGCATCTCTATAACCGTTTTCTTTATATTTATCAATTAAGCTGTTAAGGTCTTCTTTGTAGTCTTCTTCAATATATTTTGATCTTTTGTAAAATCGTAAAGTTTTCTGTTTTTTAGTATTCTTCATGGCTTTTTGAAGTTTTTTATCACTTAAAACTTCGTTACCATTAATTACAATGTCTTTAACCTTAACTTTCTCGCCTTTATCTATTTTTACAACCATATCTACTCTTTTCTTTTGAATAGAATCTGTAACCTCTGTTGTAGTTATCGTTGTTTTAGCATTATAAAACCCTTCTTTCTTGTACTTATTTGCAAGATAATTTTTTGTAGTAGTAATTAGGTTTTCTGTTACTTTAACACCTTTTGCCAGTTTATTTTCTGAAGCTATTTTTTCAATTTTAGATTTCTTAACACCTAAAATAGTTACTTCATTAAGTTCTGGTAAGTCGGCCAATTTAATTTCCAGATATACTGTATTGCCTTCAATTTTGGTAATATATAATTCAATATCACTGAATAAATTAGAATTCCATAGTTTTTTAATAGCACTACTAACTTCTTCACCAGGAATCAAAATCTCTTTTCCTTTACTTAAACCAGAATAGGTAATTATGGTTTGTGGGCTGAATGTTGTATTTCCTGAAACAGAAATATCTGCTACAGTATATTTTTTACTATTGCTAATTTCTAAATCTTGTGCCTGAAGGGTGATGCTACCTAAAAGAAATAATATTATGCTTAAATAATGTAAAGATGTTCTCAATAAAAATATCTTAAATAAGTTGTTCACTTGTTTTCCCAAATCTTCTTTCTCTTTTTTGATATTCAATAATAGCTTCATACAAATGTTCCTTTGTAAAATCTGGCCAAAGGACTTTTGTGAAATATAATTCGGCATAGGCAATTTGCCAAAGTAAAAAATTGCTTATTCTTTGTTCGCCACTTGTCCTGATAAGCAAATCTACGTCTGGTAAATTGCGGGTGTAAAGATGCTCATTTATAATTGATTCATCAATATTTTCCTCTGAAATTATATTATTTTTAACTTTATTACTTATGACCTTAATAGTATTAAGTAATTCTTCTCTAGAACCATAGCTTAAAGCTAATGTTAGATTTAATAATGTATTTTGTTTTGTTTTGTCTATAACTTCAAAAAGCTCATTGTGTGCTTTTTTAGGTAATTGGTTTAAATTACCAATTGCCAATAGTCTAATATTATTGTCTTGAAGCGTTTTAATTTCTTTTTTTAAGGAGGATACTAAAAGCTTCATTAAAGTGTCTACTTCTAGTTTTGGTCTATTCCAATTTTCTGTAGAAAATGCATAAAGTGTAAGATTATTAACACCCAACTCTGCACAAGACTCAACAACTTCTCTTACAGATTTAGTGCCATTTTCATGTCCGAAAGCACGTAACATTCCCTTTTGTTTTGCCCACCTACCATTTCCATCCATAATTATGGCAATGTGTTTTGGTAATGATTCAATATTTATCTGTTGTTTTAAACTCACTTTATTCTCCTGGACAGTAACAAGGGTTTATACCAAATGTATATGTAAGCGTAATACCGCTAAACACATACCAATCGTTATTATTTAAATTTCCAAAACTGTATTGTTCTCTATATGGGTCGTCGGGAACACTTCCGTCAATTTCATCAGAGAATGTGTATCTTGCTCCAATTTCTATTCCTAAAATCAATTTATCTGTAAAAGTAGTTTTAAAACCAACTACCATAGGTATACCATAAGCCCAACTTGAAGTGTTTTCTGGTGTTTGAACACCATTTAAGAAATAATAATTGTCATGATGTGCAACACTAATACCTGTATAAAGATATGGTGTACCTAACTTTTTTCCAGTATGTAGATCAAAATCAAAAAAAGTGAATTCCATACCTGCAGATATTTCTATTATTTCATTTGAAAACTCATAATCTCTTAATTTTCTTCTTGGATCATCAGATTTTGAATCAATTCCTTCCAATTCAGAATAAATAAGTGAAACTCTAAATGAATGTCTTGGGCTTCTGTTCCATTTATAAATTCCTCCTATAGCCAATTGATTAGGAGAAATATAGTTTGTTGCACCAACGTCTCCAATAAAGTTACTTCCTCCAATAAAACCACCAATTTCGTGAATTTGAGAAAAACTAACCTTTGAACTAAAAAAACAAATTAAAACTACGGTTAAATACCTCATAAATGTTTAAAAGTTTGCAAATATAATAAATAACATTAGCCTATAACAATTTGAGCTAAATAGTATTAGTTAAAAACAGTTTTTCTATAAAATTATTGTTTAATTACGCTTGTCTTCACCCCAAAGTAATTTTTTACGAAGCGTATCTAAAAAGCTTTCATTATAAAATTCTATCATGTTAATTTTAAAATTAGCCTTTTGTATGGTTATGATTGTGTCGTTGTGAAACGTAGCCAATCTTGAATCTAATGAAACTAAATACTGATCTTCTCTACCATCTACTTTGAGTTCAATTATTGTTGAATCTGAAATAACTAATGGTCTTGCACTTAAGTTATGTGGTGCAATTGGAGTTAAAATAAAATTGTTTGAACCAGGAGTTATTACTGGGCCACCACAACTTAATGAATAACCTGTAGAACCTGTAGGGGTAGAGATAATTAAGCCATCGCTCCAGTAAGAAGTGAGATATTCTCCATCCAACTTGGTTTTAACAGTAATCATGGAGGTTGTATCTTTTCTACTAATTGCAATCTCATTCAATGCAAAATTCAAAGAAGATATATCTTTGTTTATAGGATTACTTTCTATAGTTAATAAACTTCTTTCAGATATTTTATAGTTCTCGTTTAAAATATCATCAATAGCAGTCTCAATAGCATTGTTTTGAATAGTGGCCAAAAAACCTAATCTGCCTGTATTAATTCCAACTATTGGAATACCTAAATCCTTAACAAATGTTATAGCTCTTAAAATGGTTCCATCTCCGCCAATGCCTATAAAAATGTCATAAGAACTATCAATTTCTTTAAAAGTTTTAAATGCATTAAAGTTTTTCTCAAAGTTTATAAGATTATAAAAATCTGATTCTATAAGAACCTCCACTTCCTTTTTTTGAAGATATGTTAGTAAAATATCTACAGAAGCATCTGTGTTTCTATATGTTTGTCCAAAAACAGCAATTTTCATCAGATTACATGTTTAGGTAACGTTTAAGGTACTCTGACCGATCTTTCAGACTTTCTAGATAGTTATCTTCCTCATGACCTGAAACAATATTGTAGCTATACCTTCTAAATGTTTGAATGATATCATTTAAACCTGTATTACCAATTTTTAAGGTAATTTGAACAATGTCGTTTTCAATTTTTGATATGAAAGCACCAAGTAACTTACCGTCGTTAGATTCAACAATTTGACTTAATTCACTAAAAGAATAATCATTAAAACCTTTTTCAACTATTAAAATACCGCCAGTTTCAGAAAAGAAAGGTGTTTCGCTAAATAAGCCAATAATGTCATTAAGCTCATAATACCCTAAATAGGTGTTTTTGCTGTTAAGAACAGGCATAATATTACTTGAGTTTTCAGCAAATGCTTCTAAAACGTCCAACCAAATGGTTGTCTCCCTAACAAAAAATGGTTCAAAGACATAACTAAAGTCGTTTATGGTCTTATTACTTTCGAAACAATGAGCATCAGTTTCTGATATACAACCTAAATAAACATTATCATCATTCTTTATTGGAATGTGAGAATAGGTTAGTTGAGAAAATAATAATTGTAAATCACTAATTTTATTGTTCCTATTCAGTGGTTTTATATCGTTTATAATATATTTTGAAAGATTCATAACCTAAATTAAGTGTATGCAAATTAATTAAAAAATTAGTATAAAAAGCCTGTTCTACTTTGTATTTTTGTGTTTTTAAATAGGATAGATGACTAAATTAAGTGTAAATATTAATAAGATAGCAACTTTAAGAAACTCCAGAGGTGGCAATACTCCAAATTTAGTACAATTTGCCAAAGATGCACAACGATTTGGTGCTGAAGGAATCACAATACACCCAAGACCTGATGAAAGACATATACGATATAAGGACGCTTTCGAGTTACTTCCTGTAATTAATACAGAATACAATATAGAAGGAAACCCAATAGATAAGTTTATAGATTTGGTTCTAAAGGTTAAGCCAACACAAGTAACTTTAGTACCTGATTCAGTAGATGCTATTACATCCAATGCAGGTTGGGATACTATAAAGCATAAAGACTTTTTGATTGAGGTCATTAAAGAATTTAAGCAAAATAATATAAGAACCTCAATTTTTGTAGACCCAGAATTGAAACAAATTGAAGGAGCTAAAGCTACAGGAAGTGACAGAATAGAATTGTATACAGAAGCCTTTGCACACCAATACGGTTTAGGTGATAAAGATGCAGTTAAACCATACACCAATTGTGCTGAACTTGCCAATAATATTGGTCTTGGTATTAATGCTGGCCATGATTTGTCTTTAGACAATATTGAGTTTTTTAAGAATAATATTCCCAATTTATTGGAAGTTTCTATAGGACATGCGCTTATATCAGAAAGCCTTTATCTAGGTGTAGAAAATGTTATCAATATGTACTTAAGAAAACTTAAATAATGCTTTTACATTCTAATATACTAGGTCAAGGACAAGCATTTGTTATTCTTCATGGGTTTTTAGGAATGGGTGACAACTGGAAAACTCTTGGAAAACAGTTTAGTGATGAAGGTTACCAAGTTCATTTAGTAGATCAGCGTAACCACGGGCACAGCTTTCATGATGAAGAATTTAATTACCAAGTGCTTACTGAAGATCTAAAAGCATATTGCGAGGCACATCAACTAAAGGAAATTATTCTGCTCGGGCATTCAATGGGCGGAAAAGCTGCTATGCTTTTTGCAGTAAAATATCCAGAGTTTGTATCAAAACTTATCATAGCAGATATTTCACCGAGATTTTATCCAGGACATCATAAAGATATTTTAGATGGTTTAAGTGCTTTAGACTTTGATCAAATATCAAGTCGAGGCGAAGCTGATCAAATTTTAGAAAAATATGTTCCAGAAATAGGCACCAGACAATTTTTACTTAAAAACCTTTATTGGAAAGAAAAGGGAAAATTAGCTCTTCGGATCAATCTTGAAGTTTTAAAAGCCAATGACTCTGGAATAGGTGAAGAATTACCAATGCATACTGAATTTAATGGAGACACTTTATTTTTAAGAGGGGAAAGGTCAGAATATATTATTAATCAGGATGAAAGCTTAATTAGGAAGCATTTTCCAAACTCTAAAATAGTAACTATTGCTAATGCTGGTCATTGGTTACATGCAGAGAATCCAAAAGATTTTTTTGAAAGCGTTATGTCGTTCCTTAAATGAATTTTGTAAATTTAGCATATACTAACTAATTAATTCAACAACTATGAAACTCATTATTAGACTTTTATTAAATGCTTTAGCAGTAGTTATCTTATCAAAGATATTAACAGGTGTGCATGTAGATAGCTATGTTACTGCTATTGTCGTTGCTGTAGTTTTAGCATTATTAAATTTAGTTGTAAAGCCAATATTGGTTATTTTTACATTGCCAGCAACTATCCTGACTTTAGGATTATTTTTATTTGTCATAAATGCTTTAATCATACTTCTGGCAGATAAACTTGTAGATGGATTTTCGGTTGCAAATTTCTGGATAGCACTACTTTTTAGTATTCTACTTACAATATTGGAATCTATACTACACACGTTATTAAAGGAAGATAAAAAATAAGCTGAAATACAATAACTTAAAACTTTGTTGGGTTGCGAAAAAGTTATATTTTTGCAACCCAATTTTTATGTCAAAATAGAATGAATATAACAAGAGAAAACATAGATACTTTAAACGCTGTTGTTAAAGTAGAAATTGCTAAAGAAGATTATAGCGATAAAGTTGAAAAAATCTTATCAGATTACCGTAAAACAGCTAACATTCCTGGCTTTAGAAAAGGCCATGTACCGATGGGTATGGTTAAGAAGCAGTATGGTAAAGCAGTTTTGGTTGACGAGGTTAATAAATTATTGCAGGATGCTTTAAATAAATACTTAACTGAAGAAAAACTTGATGTTTTAGGACAACCATTACCAAAACCTCAAGATGCTATAGATTGGGATTCTGAAGAGTTTTCTTTTGAGTTTGAATTAGGTCTAACACCAGAATTTGAAGTTGACTTAAACTTCAAAAAGCCAATCACACATTATACCATTGTTGCAGACAAGAAAATGATTGATGAACAAGTAGAGCGTATTCAGAAGCAATACGGAAAGTTGGTTTCTCAAGATGTTGTAGTAAAAGACAGTGAAATTACTGGAACGTTTAAAAATGAAGAAAAAGAAATAGACAATACTGTAAGCATAACTCTAGATAAGTTTAAAGGGAAAGCAACCGAAAAGAAATTTATTGGGTCTAAAGTTGGCGACGTAATATCTTTAAAAACAAAAGGTTTGTATGATGATGATCATGAATTAATGCATGCCTTAAAATTAGGACATGATGAGGTTCATGGATTAAACATTGACGTTACGTTTACAATTACAGAAATAAATAAAAGAGAGCTTGCAGATTTAGACCAAGATTTGTTTGATAAGTTGTTTGGAAAAGGCACAGTAACAACAGTAACAGAGTTGAAATCTAAGATTAAAGAGGATGCTGAAAAGCAATTTGTACAACAATCTGATCAAAAACTTTTGAATGATGTAACAGAGTTTTTGGTAGAAAATACAAAATTTGATCTACCTGTAGAATTTTTACAGAAATGGATGCAAACTGCTGGAGAAGAGCCATTAGATGAAGTACAAGCCAAAGAAGAATATGAAAAATCTGAAAAAAGCTTGCGTTATCAATTAATTGAAGGAAAATTAATTTCAGAAAATAATATCCAAATTACACTTGATGATATTAAAGACCATGCAAGACAAATGGTAAGAGCTCAAATGGCACAGTTCGGACAGTTAGACCCTTCAGATAAAGAATTAGATGATATTGTTGCAAGAATTTTATCTAATAATGAAGAGGCTAGAAGAATTTCAGAACAATTGGTTAGCCAAAAGCTTCTTCAATTATATAAAGAAAACGCCAAAATAAAAGCTAAAGAAGTCACTTACGAAAACTTTGTAAAAGAAGTCTACGGAGACAAATAGTCTTTTAATCACATAAAGAATAAATCATTATATTTAGGCGTTTAATTTTTATAATTTTACGCCTAAATTTTATCATAGTATTAAAAACAAAATATGGATTACGCCAAAGAATTTGAAAAATTCGCTATAAAAGACCAAGGTATTAGCAGTACATACTACAACAAGATAATAAGTAGTATGTATCCAACCAGTCTTACCCCAAACATCATTGAAGAACGACAAATGAACATTGCAATTTTCGATGTTTTCTCTCGTTTAATGATGGATCGTATTATTTTTATGGGTACAGCTATCAACGATCAAGTTGCAAATATTATACAAGCACAGTTATTGTTTTTAGAGAGTACAGACTCTTCAAAAGACATACAGATTTATATTAACTCTCCGGGAGGAAGTGTTTACGCAGGATTAGGAATTTATGATACCATGCAGTTTATAAAACCAGATGTTGCTACTATTTGTACAGGAATGGCTGCATCGATGGGAGCAGTTTTGCTTTGTGCAGGAAAAAAAGGAAAACGTAGTGGGCTAACACATTCTCGTGTAATGATTCATCAGCCACTAGGTGGAGCTCAAGGTCAAGCCAGTGATATTGAGATTACTGCAAGAGAAATATTAATTTTGAAAGAAGAACTTTATAAAATTATTAGTAAACATACTGGTCAAGATTACGACAAAGTATATGAAGACAGTGATAGAGATTACTGGATGAAAGCTGATAAAGCAAAAGAATATGGGATGATTGATGAAATTCTATCTCGAGACTAAACTAAAGTTCAGTAAAAACTAAATATAATGGCAAAGGAAGAATTAGAATGCTCGTTTTGTGGAAGAAAGAAGCCTGAAACCAATTTATTAATTGCTGGTTTAGATGCACACATATGTGATAGATGTATTGAACAAGCACATGGCATAGTTATAGAAGAATCTAAACAAGGAGATAATACAGATTTGTCTGCCGAATTGAAACTTCGAAAACCACAGCAAATAAAAGCGTTTTTAGATCAATATATTATTGGGCAAGAAGCTACTAAAAAAGTAATGTCTGTTGCTGTATATAATCATTACAAGCGATTATTACAACCTATAACCAAAGATGATATTGAAATACAAAAAAGCAATATCATTATGGTTGGTCAGACTGGTACAGGAAAAACCTTAATGGCCAAAACCGTGGCTAAAATGTTAAATGTTCCATTAGCCATTGTAGATGCCACTGTTTTAACTGAAGCCGGATATGTTGGAGAAGATGTTGAGAGTATATTAACACGCTTGCTTCAGGCAGCAGATTATAATCTTGAAAAAGCTGAAAAAGGCATTGTATTCATTGATGAAATAGATAAGATTGCACGTAAAAGTGATAATCCTTCAATTACAAGAGATGTGTCTGGCGAAGGTGTTCAACAAGCATTACTAAAGTTATTAGAAGGAACATCAGTTCATGTGCCGCCGAAAGGAGGAAGAAAACATCCAGACCAAAAATTTATTGAAGTTAATACAGAAAATATTCTGTTTATTGCAGGAGGAGCTTTTGATGGGATTGATAAAGTAATTTCCAAACGTTTAAACATGCAAGCTGTTGGATATAGTGCATCAAAATCTGATGATGTAGTAGATCAGGATAATTTACTACAATATATTATTCCAAAAGATTTAAAGGATTTTGGTTTAATTCCGGAGATTATTGGACGTTTACCAGTGTTAACCTATATGGATCCGCTAGACGCAAACACATTGCGTGCTATACTAACTGAACCAAAAAATGCAATCATCAAGCAATATAAAAAGCTGTTTGAGATGGATGAAGTTGACTTTAGCATTACAGATGGTGCTTTAGATTATATTGTAGATAAGGCAATTGAATATAAGCTTGGAGCAAGAGGTTTACGTTCATTGTGTGAAGAGATTCTAACCGATGCTATGTTTGAAATGCCAAGCAGTGATGAAAAAACATTGAAAGTCACAAAAGTGTATGCCGAAGAGAAACTAACAAAAGCTACTATAAAGAAATTAAAAGCAGTTTCTTAAGTTTTTTCATCAACTCTCTTAAAATATTCATACAATTCAATATTTAAGAAAACAAGTAGCATCCCATATATACTATCTTCAACTGGGATATTAAAAAAACGTATTCCTAAATTTTCAGTGTCATTATACCAAACAAAAATTAAAAATAAGGCTGTACTAAAAAAAGTAATAGAGGTATATAACTTCCCTAAATTTATAATAGCTATTAATAGAAGAAAAATTATTAAAATGTTAGTAATAATGTTTTGGATTTTTTCAAGAGGATTCTTTATTATTAGGTATTGAAATGCAAAATATGTAAATACACATGCGTAAGGAATACAAAAGAAAAATAGAATTTCCTCTATAGGTAGATTACCCATATAATTACCAGTTAAATATTCCGAATTAAAACCCCAAATGCCAAATTTGGTAAAAAAGTAATCCCAAACAACAAAAACTAAAGCGACTATACTACTTCCTTTAAAAAAAGGTTTCCAGCTTTTGTAAAAAGCATGTTTAGGATAAAAACTTGCAAGAAAAGGAATAATGAAACAGGTAAAATTAACCAGTAAATAGGTATAAGGTTTCATCCCTTTTTATATTGTTTGTGATATTTTTTGGGAACAAAGAGCATTCCAAAACACTCTCCATCATGTTTATCAAGATGTTTATGATGCACTTTATGAGCCTTTCTTAAGCCTAATAAAAACTTATTTTTTGTGTTTTTGAACCATTTAAAACGTTGGTGTATTAGTACGTCATGAACTAAAAAGTAAGTAATGCCATAAAACAAAATTCCTAAACCAATAAAAAACAAATAATTTAAATTTGGTTGGACACCAAAAAAGAATAACAAAATACTAGGAACAGCAAAAATGACAAAAAATGTATCATTCTTTTCAAATCCGTTTGGATATTTTGGCTGATGATGGTCTTCGTGCAAATACCATAATAAACCATGCATAATATACTTGTGTGTAAGCCATGTTACAACTTCCATGAGTGTAAAAGTTCCTATTGTAATAAAAATGTATAGTAGAATCTTCATACTGTTAATATAATGATTTTATTAGATTTTAGAAAGCGTTTAATTTGTATCTAATATACGATTTGGTCAAGATAAACAGTTTTAGTCCATTTGATATTCTAATGCGCCCATTTAATATTCTATTGGCATCTGCTTTTTTAAGTTTTTTAAGAAGCTTTAGGTAATATCTATAAGCAATGTATACACCTAATTTACTTTCTAATGGTAATTGAACTATACCTTTGTAAGCTTCTTTTAAATCATTTTCAATATCTGCGATAATATTTTCTTTATTAGTATTATTAAGTGTGTTAGACTCTAAATTTGGAAAATAGGATCTACCTAAATTTTCTGTATCATCCTTAAAATCGCGCAAAAAATTTACTTTTTGAAATGCGGAACCCAAATATCTAGCAGATGGTTTTAACTTATTGAACTTTTCTTCATCATTGTTTACAAATACGCGTAAGCACATTAAACCAACAACATCTGCAGAGCCATAAATATAGTTCTCATAATCTTCTCTGGTAGTGTATGTAGATATTTTTAAATCGGCTTCCATTCTTTTTAAAAAGTCTGCAGCATATTCATATAGATTGAATTCATGAACTACATGTTGAAATGAATTAATAATTGGGTTTAAACTTATTTTTTGATGAAGAGCTTTATTATACTCATCTACAAAGTCATAAAATAAATCTTCTTGGTTATAATCGTGAAAAGAGTCTACAATTTCATCGGCATACCTTACAAACCCATAAATTGCGTAAATATGAGGTCTAATTGAAGGTGCAAATAACTTGATACCTAATGAGAAAGATGTACTATATGTATTGGTGACTATTTTACTGCACATACGGCTTGATGTGTCGAATAATGTTTTCATTTCTTTTCATGTTTTAAAATTAAATCACTAACAATTTTGCCAGATATTATAGACGGTGGTACTCCAGGTCCGGGAACAGTTAATTGCCCACAGAAGTATAAGTTGTCTACTTTTTTGCTTTTGAGTTTTGGTCTCAATACATGCGTTTGAGTAAGCGTGTTCGCTAATCCATAAGCATTGCCTTTATAGGAATTGTAATCATCTTTAAAGTTTTTTACACAATACGATTCTTTAAATAGAATACTATTTTTTAAAGTTTCTCCCGTTATGTTTTCAATTCGTTCTATGAGCTGATTAAAATAATGTTCTCGTAGTTCTTCTTTGTCTTCAGAATCTGGTGCAATTGGAATTAAAAAAATACCTGCTTCTTTATCTTTTGGCGCAGCTGATGCATCAGTTATACTTGGAAAACTAGCATAGAACAATGGTTTTTCTGCCCATTCTTTAGTGTCATAGATTGTTTTTGCATGTGCTTCAAAATCGGTGTCAAAAAACAAAGTATGATGTGAAACATTATCAATTTTTTTATTGAATCCTACATAGAATAAAAGGGCAGAAGGTGCAAAGATTTTTTTATCCCAATATGTTTCTGAATACTGTCTTAAATGGTCGGGCAGTAAAGTTTCGGTGTGATGATAATCGGCACCACTTAATAGTATATCACAAGAATAAAAATCATTAAAAGTTTTAACACCTTTTACTTTTTTGTCTTCTATTTCAATGTATCTTACTTCACAATTTGTGATAATTTTTACGCCTAAACTTTTAGCCAGTGAAGTCATAGCCTTTACAACTTCATACATACCACCTTGTGGATGCCAAGTACCTAATTTGAAGTCGGCATAATTCATAAAGTTATAGAATGAAGGCGTGTTACTTGGTTTGGCACCAAGGAAGAGCACAGGAAATTCTAATATTTTTTGAAGTTTTTTATTTCTGACATACCCAGCAACCTGGTTTTTAATAGTTAATATAAACTCGTAGAGTTTAAAAAAGGTTTTTTTGTTTATAATTTCAAAAATACGTTCTCCAGGTTTATAGACTAAATCTTTAATTGCTATATTATAGTTTATGTGCGCTTTGTTTATAAATTCTTGGAGTTTTTTACCACTTCCTTTTTCAATGTTCTCAAAAGTTTGTTTTATATCTTCTAAATTATCTGCAATAAAGATTGAATCTTTTTTTCCGAAATAAATTTGATATGCAGGATTTAATTTGATTAGATTGTAATAGTCTTTAACAGTTTTACTAAAATCGCTAAAAAATTGTTCAAAAACGTCTGGCATCCAGTAAAAAGTTGGCCCAATATCAAAAACAAATCCTTCTTTTTTAAACTGTCTTGCACGACCACCAACAGTACTGTTTTTTTCTAAAATGGTCACATCGAATCCTTGTTTCGCTAGATAGCAAGAAGCTGAAAGTGATGAGAAACCTGAACCTATGATAACAATTTTTCGAGTATCCATAAACAGTTTATAATATTTTGAAGTAAGTAAGCCGATAACAAATATAGTTATCGACTTACAAATCAAACCAATCAACTAAAACTAATTCAAATTCTTTAAGTTTAATATTTTATAATTGCTCCCTTAAATATTTCATTAAGAGAGCAATTTTTAACTCCTCTTTTTCATATTATATTAAGGAAGCATAACTTTATTTAGAACATGGATAACACCATTACCAGCTTGAACATCTACAGCAATAATACCAATGTCTGAAGCGCCAGATCCGTCCGTTATATCAGCAATATTATCACCTGAACCTGGAAGTGAAATTGTAAACGTACCATTTGCTATTGGTGTCACAACAGTATCAGGATCATTTAAGTCACCTGAAGTTACATTTGCCTCACTAACTACATGGTATAGTAAAACACTAGTTAATGTTGTTTCGTCTGGAACACCACCAAGATCTGCAATTAAAGCGTCAAATGCATCGTTTGTTGGTGCGAAAACTGTAAAATCAGGATTAATTCCATCTACAGGACTTCCTACTTCAGTTCTTGAAAGGATACTTACAAAATCTGTACCTGGTGTTAAATCTGTAAGTGCAGCAACCAAAGTCTCAAAAGTTGGATCTGCAGCGGCAAAAGTAACAACTGTTGGAATATCAATTACAGCATCAACAGCATGAATAACACCATTGGTTGCAACAACGTCAGCTTGAAATACTGAAGAAACATCATTGAATCTAACACCATCAGTTGTATTGAAGTAAAGACTCATTGGATTTCCACCAGCTCCAGTTGCTCCAGTGTTAGTATATCCTGCACCTGCGTCAACTAATACGTCAGATGTTATGCCTGAACCTATAATAACATGATTTAATAATAATTGAGATAGGACTGCTGTATCTACACCTCCTAATGAAGCTCCATCCAAGAATGTTGCAAACGCATCATTATCAGGCGCTAAAACTGTAAATGGGCCATCACCTCTTAAAACATTTACTAGATCTCCGTCAGCAACACCAAGCGCAGCTACTAGACTTGAAAATGTGTTAGAATTCATAACGGCATGATCAACAATGTCTGGTAATCCAATAACAGCATTTACAATGTGAATTGTACCGTTTGATGCAGAGATATCTGCCTCACTAACAGTAGAAGCATTATTAAATCTTACACCTCCTGTGGCGTCAAAATATAAACTAATATTTTGACCATCAGCATTTGTTGCACTACTTGATGCATAACCGGTTCCAGCTGATACCAAATCAGATGAAGAAACATCAGCCATGATCACATGGTTTAATAAAACTTGAGTTAAAATATCCGTTGGTACATCATTTACAGAACCAAATCCGTTATCGGAAAGAAAAGCTGTAAATGCGGCATTTGTTGGAGCAAGAACTGTAAATGGTCCTGGTCCTTGTAATACACCAACTAGATCTGCAGCCGTTAAAGCAGCTACCAACTGTTGCAATTCAGGAGTAGCAATAGCTATTTCAACTATATTTTTTGGGCCCTCAATTGGTTGATTGTCATCATCGTCACTACATGATATAGTAAAAAGCGACAAGCTTAAAATAAGTAATAAATAAATTTTTGTTTTCATAATTTCTAATAATTTCGATTAATTTGTGTCTAACAATTATAATTTTAATTTGGACAAATATATAAATAATTTTAATATTGTCAAATAAAAAATAAAAAAACTTGGACAAAAATATATTTTTTTACTTTTTTTCTTGTTTTTCTTGTTTATTTTTGTTTAACTTCGCACTATAAAAAGTTAGACATGAGCATCTATACAATAGCACAAGTGGTTACTCTTACAGGTATTAAAGCCGCCACATTAAGGAAATGGGAATCTAGATATACTTTATTTGAACCACATCGAACAGAAACTAATATTAGATACTATTCGGATGACCAATTAAAAAAATTACTTAATATCAGTGTCCTATTGAGAAATGGTTTTAGAATTTCAAAAATTGATAAGATGTCTGATGAAGATATCCATAATACAATTGAAGATATTCTAATAGACTCTAATCAAGAAGACGAAATCACGGCTCTCATTATTAGTATGATTGAGATGGATGAAGTTAAATTTGATAAAATTGTTAGATCCCATATCATTAATAATGGTTTACTAACCACAATTACGAAAATTATCTATCCTTTCTTGCATCAAGTTGGAATACTTTGGGGAATTGATAAAGTAATACCAGCTCAAGAACATTTTGTTTCAAGTTTAATTAAACAGAAACTTTTTTCTACTATAGATTTGTTACCATTGCCTCATAAAAGTGCGCCATCTATTGTAATGTTTTTGCCTGAAGGAGAAAATCACGAAATAGGATTACTTTTAGCTAATTATGTCGCTAAAGAACTTGGATGGAGAGTTTACTATCTTGGGCAAAATGTACCAATAGAAAATATAAAGGAAGTTACTGCAGAGGTTCATCCAGAATTGATGCTAACCATGTTCATTGCCTCAAAAGAACAAGATTTCACATCTCAAATAGATCGTATTTTAAGTCAAAATAATGTTCCTCTACTAGTTTCTGGTAACCCTAAATTTTTTGAGGATAAAATAGATGAAAATTTAATTTACTTACCAAATCCAGAAGCGTTAATAAATCAACTGAATACGTTTAAAGAACAAATAATAAAGCCACTTGTTTAAGTGGCTTATTATTTAGGTTTTATGGATACTTAATTAACAATTCAACATTACGAATTATATTCTAGTAATGATTAATAGCTTTGATAAAAGTATACCAAAATATGGAATCTGCAAATCTTGAATACATGTTTTAGATGTATAGAATATTTAAATCGGTTAAAAGTCTCACTATGTCATTTTTTTCGATAAAGTGTTTAAGCGATATTGTTATTTAATCCAATTAATTCATCTAAATAATCACGAGTGTTTGATAGTCTAGGAACTTTATGTTGACCTCCAAGTTTATTTTTTTGTTTTAACCAATCGTAAAATAATTGATTTCTAGCAATATGAATTATAGGCTTGTTTAATGTCATATTATTATAACGTTTAGCTTCATAATCAGAGTTGAGAGCTTTTAAAGCATTATCAAATAATTCATTAAAGTAATCTATATCACTTGGAGGTTTTTTAAATTCAATTATCCACTCGTGACCACCTTTTTCTTTTCCTTTCATAAAAATTGGTGCGGCAGTAAAATCAACAATTTCGGCATTGGTTTTTTTACAGACTTTCTTTAAAGCTTGTTCTGCATTTTCAATAATAAGTTCTTCCCCAAAAGCATTTATATGATGTTTGGTCCTTCCAGTTACCTTAATTCTATATGGGTTTGTAGAAGTAAACTTTACTGTATCACCAATTTTATAACGCCATAAACCTGCGTTAGTAGTAATTAGAACAGCATAATTCTTGTCTTTTTCAACTTCACTTAACCTTATTATTTTTTGATTTTTCGTTCCATAGGTTTCCATGGGAATAAATTCATAAAAAATCCCATAATCAAGCATTAATAATAACTCACTTGAATTATTTTTATCCTGTATAGCAAAAAACCCTTCGGAAGCATTATAGATTTCATAATATCTAAAATCTTTTTTTGGTAAAAGAGATTTGTATTGATCTTTGTAAGGTGTGAAACTCACACCGCCATGAAAGTAAACTTCTAAATTTGGCCAAATCTCAAAAAGGTTTGTTTTACCAGTAGTTTCTAGTGCATTATTCAATAAGGCCAACATCCAAGATGGAACACCTGTTAAACTTGTAACATTCTTATTGATAGTTTCATTTACAATGGCCTGCATCTTGTATTCCCAGTCGCTCATTAGAGAAACTTTATTACTTGGTGTGCTACTAAATTCTGCCCAAAAAGGCATGTTGTCTATTAAAATGGCCGAAAGATCTCCAAACACAGTTCCATTTTCTCTATATAATTCTTTACTGCCGCCAAGACGTAAACTTTTCCCTGTAAATAATTGAGAATCTTCATTGTTATTTAAATACATGCACAATAAATCTTTTCCTGCTGCATAATGACAATCTTCAAGAGATTCTTCACTTACAGGAATAAATTTACTTTTAGCATTAGTTGTACCACTAGATTTAGCAAACCATTTTATTGGACTTGGCCAAAATATGTTGGTTTCACCTTTACGAGATCTTTCAATAATATCTTGATAATCTTCGTATGTAGATACTGGAATTCGTTCTGCAAAAGTTGTATAGTTTTTTATAGAAGAGAAATCATATTGCTTACCTATTTGAGTTTCTTTAGCTATCTCTATAAGGTTAAAGAGAAGTTCTTCTTGAACTTCATTAGGGTATTTTAAAAACAATTCTATCTGATGGAATCGTTTTTTTAAAAACCAAGATGCAATAGAAT
>JARRKS010000006.1:0-16123 GCA_037387865.1 Flavobacteriaceae bacterium | reverse complement strand
ACCAAAAGAAAGCTGGAATTGTGGCCGCACTTATTGGAAATCCGGAGGTTATAATTTTAGACGAACCCTTTGCTAATTTAGACCCAACAACACAAATACGCTTAAAGGCTATCATTAAAGATTTAGCAGAGAAACAAGGCGTAACAGTTTTGATCTCGAGTCATGATTTGTTGCATGTTACAGATGTTTGTGAGCGAATTGTTGTGCTTGACAAAGGTGAAATTATTAAAGACCTAACCACTAGTGAAGCAACTTTAAAAGAATTGGAAGCACATTTTGCTCAATAATCGTTTCATCTAAAAGAGCTTTTATTTTATAGTTATATCCAAAAAGATGTTTATTTTTACGCTTTAACATAATAATAACAAGAGTTTGTAGTTATTTATTAGATTAAAACAACACATCTTTTGAAAGCATCTTTAAAAGTCATATTAGTTGTTATAGCGATAGCAATTTTCATTACAAGTTGTTCTCGTAAAAAAGACAGCTTTGTTAGTAGAAACTTCCATGCAGTAGCCACAGAATATAATACTTTATACAATGGTTATAATGCTCTTGAAGAAGGTAAAAACACTCTAAACGAATCTTACAGAGATAATTATTGGGATATTTTACCAGTTGAGAGAATGCAAATTTCAGATGAGGTAATTCTTCCTGGAGAATCTGAAAACGAAAACTTTACAAGAGCTGAAGAGAAAGCAGTAAAAGCCATACAGAAGCATAGTATGAATATTAAGGGTAAAGAAAAAAACCCTCAAATAGATGAAGCCTATTTGTTGCTTGGTAAAGCAAGATATTTTGATCAGCGTTTTGTACCAGCTTTAGATGCGTTTAATAATATTCTAAACAAGTACCCAACAAGCGATAAGATAAACCAGGTTAAAATTTGGAAAGAGAAGGCTAATATTCGACTTGAAAATGAAGAGTTGGCAATTAAAAATTTAACTCGCCTTTTAGAAGAAGAAGAACTTGAAGATCAAGATCTAGCAGACGCTACGTCTATGCTTGCACAAGCATATATTAACACCAAGCAGATAGATAGTGCTGTAACCCAATTAGGGATAGCCTCTGATGCTACAAAAAATAATGACGAGCGCGGCAGATACCTTTTCATTCAAGGGCAACTATATAATGAATTGGGTTACAAAGACAGTGCTAATATCGCATTTGATAAAATTATAGATTTACATCGCAAAACACCTAGAATATACTTAATAGCTGCACATATTGGAAAAGCTAAAAACTTTGATTTTGAAAATCAAGATAAATTAGCATTTCATGAGTTGTTGACAGATTTAGAGAATGATCGTGAAAACAGACCTTATCTTGATAAAATATATCACCAAATTGCACAATATCATTTAAAGAATGGTTCAGACTCTTTAGCAATAGCTTATTACAATAAATCTATTAGACAACCAAGTGATGATAAATTGCTTAAAGCCAGAAATTATGAAGCCTTGGCAGAAATGAGTTTCAATAATTCTTTATACAAAGAAGCTGGAGCTTATTACGATAGTACATTAACTAATTTAGACCAAACCAAAAAAGAATATAGAGTTACCAAACGAAAAAGAGATAATCTCGAGGATGTAATTTATTACGAAGGCATTGTTCAGGTTGATGATAGCATCATGAATCTTGTTAGTATGACAGATGCTCAAAAGATGGAGTTTTTTAATGGTTATATAGAAAACCTCAAAGCTAAAGCAGAGGCAGAAAAAGAGAAACAAGAAATTATAGAAAGAAATAAAGGGCTTGTCACTGCTGATAAGAATTTAAAAGGCAATAGGCCTGGTTTGCCTGGCGGTTTGAATAGAAGTGGTGGTTTGCCTGGTCAAGTAGCCGCAACATTTTATTTTTACAACCCAACAACTGTTGCGTTTGGAAAAAATGAGTTTATTAAAGTTTGGGGAGATAGACAACTGGAAGATGATTGGAGATGGTCTACCAAAACAAGCTCTGGATTGAATAATACAAATACTATAGATGATGTTTTAGCCAATGCGTCTGAAGATGAGTTGTATGACCCTGAATTTTACATTTCCAAAATTCCCTCGACGGAAAAAGAAATAGACAGTATTACAAAAGAACGCAACTATGCCTATTATCAACTAGGTTTAATATATAAAGAGAAGTTTAAAGAGTATGGGTTGGCAAAAACAAAACTTCAACAATTGTTGAGTAATAATCCAGAAGAACGCCTAATCTTACCAGCAAAGTATAATTTATATAAGATTTATTCAATTTTAGAGAGTAATGATGAAGCTGAAATTGCTAAAAATGATATTATGGCCAATTATCCAGACTCTAGATATGCGACAATTTTGAAAAATCCCGAATTAGTATCTGCAAAAGACGAAAATAGTCCAGAAAGTTTATATGAGAGTTTGTATAAACTTCACGAAGAGCAGGAGTATGCACAAGTGATTTCAAAATGTGATGAATACATTAATATGTTTGATGGAGAAGATATTGTTCCAAAGTTTGAACTACTCAAAGCCAATGCAATAGGGCGCTTATATGGCTATGAACCCTATGCTAAAGCAATAAATTATGTCGCATTAAATTATCCAAACAGTATAGAAGGCAAGAAAGCGGAAAACATATCCTTAAATATGCTTCCAAAGTTAGCTAACAAAGATTTTGTAGATGATACATTAAATAAAAATATTAAGGCGGTATATATGTTTAATAATTCTGATGAAGAGGAATTAAGTACATTTATTACAACGTTGAATGAAGTTATAGGAAATTCGCATTTCAAAAATATTGTTGTCTCAACAGATGTTTATGATTCAGATACCAAACTGGTTCTTGTACATGGTTTAGAATATATAGATGAAGCAAAAATGTTTAACGTGTTATTTAAAGAAGAAGACAGGAATAAAATTAAAAAACCTGATTTTGTAATTTCTTCCTCAAATTATCAAGTTGTCCAAATACATAAAAATTTAGACGAGTATTTGAGTATAAATAACAACTAAAATTATAAGATTATGTTCGCAGAAAATAAAAAAGAAAAGCAATCAATGGAAGGCACTTCTAATCAGAACATAGTGTCCAAAGGCACTAAAATAGTAGGAGACTTAATAAGTGAAGGCGACTTTAGAATTGATGGTCTTGTTGAAGGAAACTTAAGAACATCTGGTAAAGTGGTGGTTGGAAAATCTGGACATATTAAAGGAACACTTCAAGGTACAGACGCATATTTTGAAGGAAAGTTTTCCGGTAAACTAGCACTGTCAGGTACATTAACGTTAAAGACTTCTGCTCACATAGAAGGCGAAGTTGTTGCAGGCAAATTAGCAGTTGAACCAGGAGCAACATTCAATGTGACATGCGTTATGAAAGGCACGGTAAAAGAATTTAACAAAGGTGAACAACAAAAACCAACAGGATCAGCAACAGCATCAGGATCAGAGAGATCGGCTTAACAACTATGCTCGATTTACTGGTATAGGTTTTCAAATGCTCGCAACAATTGGTTTAGGCGTTTTTGCTGGTATTAAATTAGATGAGCATTATCCAAATCAACATCAATTATTTACAATTATCTGTTCATTGGCTTCAATATGTATTGCCATATATAGTGTCATAAAACAAGTAAATAAACCAACTAAAAACAACTAGTCTATATGGCTAAAGACATAAGTAGTTTTATAATTCGCCTTTTAATATTTTCGTCAATTCTTTTCGGAATCCATTTTTATATAATTTATGAATTTTTTGACAGAAAGCTTTACATTCCATTGTATGTCATATATATGTTCAATATACTTTTAGTTTTTCTTGTGTATTCAATTCTGAATTATAAGAACAAACAAGGAAGCAAAAAAATGTATCAACTTTTTTTAGGATTGACTATTCTGAAAATGGCTCTGTCAATTATCTTTTTATTGCCTGTTATTTTAGGAAAGTCAGACCATGTTCAACTAGAAATTCTTAATTTTTTCATACCATATTTTTTATTTCTAACGTTTGAAATTTTTAGCATCAATAATTTTCTTCAAAAAAGCTAAACATTGTTGTTTTTAGTTTGCCAATTAATATAATGCGTGTATATTTGCACCGAATTTTAGAAAAGGCATTTTAATTGGATAAACTAATGCAAATCAAAACGTTTAAAACACTGCTTTTTAGCTTATTACTTTCATTTTCTTTTATTGGAAATGCTTCAGAAACCACTACCAAAGAAACTACTAAAGAAGAGTTTAATGTTACAGACATGATTATGCATCATATTAAAGATGCACACGATTTCCATATTATGGATTGGAACGGTGATGCTATCTCTGTTCCGCTGCCAGTAATTCTTTGGACCAAAAACGGATTGGTTACATTTATGTCTTCAGAATTTCATCATGATGATAGTGGTAAAGTAGTTGTTGAAAAGAAAGGGCAACGATTTGTTAAAATTCACGAGGAAATTTATTATGCGTCTGAAGCACCTCAAGTAAGTGAAATTATGCTGCCTTCAGAAGGAAATCATCCAGAACCAGATAAACCTCTTGATTTTTCAATTACCAAATTGGTATTTTCAATGTTTTTGTCAATTATCTTGTTAGTATTAATATTTGGATTGTCAGCAAGAGCCTATAAGAAATCTGAAAACGGTGTTCCAACAGGAATTGCAAAATTCACAGAGCCTTTGGTTGTTTTTATTAGGGACGAGGTGGCAATACCAAACATTGGAGAGAAACACTACAAAAGGTTTTTACCGTTTTTGTTAACCTTATTTTTCTTTATCTGGATTAATAATTTGATGGGATTAATTCCATTTTTCCCTTTTAGTGCCAATTTAAGTGGAAACATCGCATTTACATTAGTCTTAGCAATTATAACATTTGTTATTACAACTTTAGTAGGAAACAAAGATTACTGGAAACATATTTTCTGGATGCCTGGCTTACCGGTGCCAATGAAATTGTTTTTAGCGCCTATTGAGTTTATGGGCATTTTTATAAAACCAATCTCACTTATGATACGTTTGTTTGCAAATATTTCTGCAGGACATATTATCGTATTGAGTTTAATTTCATTAATATTTATTGCAAAAAGTATTTGGGTTGCGCCAGCATCTATTTTCTTTTCGGTATTTATTAGCGTAATTGAAGTATTGGTTGTTGCCATTCAAGCATATATATTTACTTTGTTGTCAGCTCTTTATATTGGGTCTGCAATGGAGGAACATGAACACGAACATTAATTAATTTTTAATATTTAAACACTATGAGTTTAGCATTATTACAGGAAGCAGCAGCAACCGTAGATTACGGAGCTTTTGCAGCAATTGGAGCAGGACTTGCAGCTATTGGTGCCGGAATTGGTATTGGTAGAATTGGTGGTTCAGCAATGGACGCTATTGCACGTCAACCAGAAATGCAAGGAAAAATCCAAGCATCTGCAATCGTTATACTTGCCTTCGTTGAGGCGGTAGCGCTTTTCGCGGTGGTTGTATCCTTAATTAAGTAAAAAAAGAAAGGTGCAACGGTTGGTTGCACCTCTTTTTAAATATTAAAAGTTAGAATTTAAATTATAAAGAAATGGATTTAGTTACTCCAGATGTAGGATTGTTATTTTGGACATTTATTTCATTTGCTGTATTATTTTTTCTGTTGAAAAAATTTGCATGGAAACCAATAGTTGGTACAGTAAACGACAGAGAAAAATCTATTCGTGAGGCATTAGCTTCTGCTGAAAAAGCTAGACTTGAAATGCAAAACCTTCAAGCAGACAATGAGAGAATTCTTAAAGAAGCACGTGTTGAGAGAGAAAGTATGCTTAAAGAAGCTCGTGAAGTAAAAAATAAAATGATTGCTGACGCCAAAGAAGAGGCTCAAAACCAAGCTAACAAACTTATCACTCAAGCGCAAGCTGCTATTGAAAGTGAAAAGAATGCCGCTATGGCAGAACTTAAGAGCCATGTCGCAGGATTAGCAGTTGATATTGCTGAAAAAGTTGTTCGTGAAGAATTGACCAATAAAGATAAGCAACTAAAATTAGTTCAATCTATGCTTGGTGAAGCTAAATTAAATTAATCATAATGGCAGGAGAAAGAGCAGCAATACGTTATGCAAAGGCGGTTTTAAGTTTAGCTAGCAAAGAAAACAAAGCTGAATCTGTAAATAACGACATGAAGTTAATTGTAAATACTTTGACTAAAAATCAGGATTTACACAATGCACTTCAGAGTCCAGTTGTGCGATCTTCCGTTAAGAAATCAATAGTGTTGAGTGTATTTTCTGATATTACTTCAAACACAGAAAATTTAATAGATACACTTATATCAAACAAGAGAATTAATATTTTAAGCGATGTTGCTTCAAAATATATTCAAGTTTATAATGAATTAAGAGGAAGTCAAGTTGCTACTGTAACTACTGCAGTTGAAATTACAGATGACCTTAAGAAAACAGTTCTTGATAAGGTTAAAGAATTAACAGGAAAAAAGGCAGAATTAAAAAACGTGATTGATAAAGACATTTTAGGTGGCTTTATCTTAAGAGTTGGTGATTTACAGTATAATGCAAGTATTTCAAATCAGCTAAATAAATTGAGAAGAGAATTTACATTAAATTAAAGAACACAGAAACATCTAAATAAAATGGCAGAAGTAAAACCAGCTGAAATTTCAGCAATCTTAAAACAACAACTTTCAGGTTTTGAAGCAGGAGCTTCTTTGGATGAAGTAGGAACAGTATTGACTGTTGGAGATGGTATTGTACGTGCTTATGGATTGTCTAATGCACAATATGGCGAATTAGTTGAACTAGAAGGAGGTCTTGAAGGTATTGTATTAAACCTTGAAGAAGATAATGTAGGTATTGTATTATTAGGTCACTCTAAAGAAATTAAAGAAGGATCTACAGTAAAACGTACAGGGCGTATAGCATCCATTAATGTAGGTGAAGGTATTGTTGGTCGTGTTGTTGACACTTTAGGTAATCCTATAGATGGTAAAGGACCTATTAAAGGAGAAACTTATCAAATGCCATTAGAGCGCAAAGCGCCAGGTGTTATTTTCCGTGAGCCAGTAACAGAACCATTACAAACCGGGATTAAATCTATTGATGCTATGATTCCTATTGGTCGTGGCCAACGTGAATTGGTTATTGGTGATCGTCAAACTGGGAAAACAACGGTTTGTATTGATACTATTATTAATCAAAAAGAATTTTATGATGCAGGTGAACCTGTATATTGTATATATGTTGCCGTAGGTCAAAAAGCATCTACTGTTGCAAATATTGCTAAAGTATTAGAAGAAAAAGGAGCATTAGCTTATACAATAATTGTTGCAGCAAATGCATCCGATCCCGCAGCTATGCAAGTTTATGCACCATTTGCAGGAGCTTCAATTGGAGAATACTTTAGAGATACTGGTCGTCCAGCATTAATTATTTATGACGATTTATCTAAGCAAGCAGTTGCATATCGTGAAATCTCATTGTTATTACGTCGCCCACCAGGACGTGAGGCATATCCTGGTGACGTTTTTTACTTACACTCGCGTTTATTAGAGCGTTCAGCTAAAGTAATCGATAGTGATACTATTGCAAAAGACATGAACGATTTGCCGGATTCCTTAAAGCCAATGGTAAAAGGAGGAGGTTCGTTAACGGCATTGCCAATCATTGAAACACAAGCTGGAGATGTTTCTGCCTATATCCCAACGAACGTAATTTCTATTACAGATGGACAGATATTTTTAGATGGAGACTTATTTAACTCTGGTGTTCGTCCTGCAATTAATGTAGGTATTTCGGTTTCTCGTGTTGGTGGAAATGCGCAAATTAAATCAATGAAAAAAGTTGCCGGTACTTTAAAATTGGACCAAGCGCAATTCCGTGAATTAGAAGCATTCGCAAAATTTGGTTCAGACCTTGACGCAGCAACATTAAATGTCATCGAAAAAGGAAAACGAAACGTTGAAATCTTAAAGCAAGCGCAAAACGATCCTTTTACTGTTGAGGACCAAATTGCAATTATCTATGCAGGTTCCAAAAACTTATTAAGAGACGTTCCTGTTGAAAAGGTGAAAGAATTCGAAGGAGAGTATTTAGAGGTTTTAAGAGCAAAATATAGCGACGTGTTAGCAACTTTAAAATCAGGTAAATTAACTGACGAAGTTACAGATACATTAGCTAAAGTGGCTAAAGATTTATCAGCTGGATATAAAGCTTAATTCTAATAAAAAGGAATGGCAAACTTAAAAGAAATACGTAACAGAATATCATCGGTATCTTCAACAATGCAGATTACCAGTGCCATGAAAATGGTGTCTGCTGCAAAGTTAAAAAAGGCACAAGATGCTATTACGGCCATGCGCCCTTATTCAAATAAGTTGACCGAGCTTTTACAAAGCTTAAGTGCAACACTTGATGTAGATTCTGGAAGTAAATTTTCAACACAACGCGAGGTTAACAATGTACTTGTTGTTGCTATTACCTCAAATAGAGGTTTATGCGGTGCCTTTAATTCTAACATTATTAAAGAGGTTACCAGACTTGTTGATAAAACCTATGCAAACAAGAATGTATCATTTGTAGCAGTAGGTAAAAAAGCAAATGATGCTTTCAAAAAAACATCTAAAGTTATAGCTAATAAGAGTGAAGTTTTTGACGAATTAACATTTGATAATGTTGCTCAAATAGCCGAAATGCTTATGGATAAATTTGTTGATGGCGAATTTGATAAAATTGAACTGGTCTACAATAAATTTAAAAATGCAGCAACTCAAGAAATCATAACAGAACAGTTTTTACCAATTGTTCCAGTTGAAGGTGAGGCAAATACTAATGTTGATTATATTTTTGAACCATCAAAAATTGAAATTGTTGAGGCATTAATTCCAAAAGCACTAAAAACACAGCTTTACAAAGCTATTAGAGATTCTTTTGCTAGTGAGCATGGCGCTCGTATGACAGCTATGCATAAGGCAACGGATAATGCTACAGAATTGAGAGATCAACTTAAATTAACCTACAATAAAGCTCGCCAGGCTGCTATTACCAATGAGATTCTTGAAATTGTTGGTGGTGCTGAAGCATTAAATAATTAAAACTGTACAAATTATATTTTATTTAAAGCCTTACTTTTTTAGTAGGGCTTTTTTATGGCATATATTTTGAAATAGTATCTTTATAACATTCCTTTTTTTAATATGAAAAGCATATTTAACATATTTTTTTGCAGTATTATTTTATGCTCTTTTTCTCAATGTTCAAGCGCTCAGAAGCTTCAAGACAATGCTCCTATTGAATATGGTGAAGTTTACTTTCAAAAATGGGTAGCTGGCATTCAAGGCGGTGGCTCTGGATTAGATTTGTACGTTACAAAGGTTCATAAAAAACAAAACATAGAGTTTGATAGCGTATATTTTAGAGGCAAAGTTGCGAAGCTAGAATACAGACTAGAGTCAAAGATTTTGGAAGGTAGCTTTTCAACCATATTCAATAAAAAGCAAGATGTAATTTTAAGCGATAAACCAAAAGGTGAATTTGGTAATGAAGCACCAATAATTCCAAAGAAAATTCCTTTTGATTTAAAAGATAACGAATGTGTTATTAGTTATAAATATAGAAGCATCATAAAATATTTTAAAATAGAAAATATTAAAGAAAAACAAATGTTATCTTATCCAAGCGCTCCACCAAACAAGCAATAACTTATCTTTGGTTTGCGTTAGCTAAAAACGTATTTTTAGCAATACAAAAATTTTCTATTGGCAGCATTAAAAACCTTTTTTAAAGATACTGTAATCTATGGTTTAGCAACAGTTTTACCAAGGTTAATGAACTTTATTTTAGTGCCTCTTCATACAGATACATTAGAAACCACGAGTTATTCAGATAACACAACCTTTTATATTTATGCAGCTTTTTTTAATGTACTCCTAACCTACGGCATGGAAACAGCTTTCTTTAGGTTTTTTAGCAAAAGCGAAGAAAAAGACAAAATATTTTCCACTGTACTCATAAGTTTAACAGTTACAACTATTTTGTTCCTTCTAGTTGTTTTGAGCTTTAATCAGCAATTAGCAGAATTGGTAAATCTTAATCAAAATTATTTTAATTTATTATTAGGTGTTTTAGTTTTAGACACGCTTGTAGTTGCTCCGTTTGCGTATTTGAGAGCCACAGGAAGACCTATAAAGTTTACAGCAATTAAACTATCTAATATTGGGATTTATGTGTTATTAAATTTCTTCTTTCTTTGGGCTATTCCAAAATTTGGTTTTCAATTTTTCAATTATGATGATGGAGATTTAGTTAAGTATATTTTTATCGCAAACCTAGTGGCAAGCATAGTAACATTACTTTTATTATCACCATATTTCTTTAAAACAAAACTTAGATTAGACTTTTCTATTTTAAAACAACTACTAAATTATGGTTGGCCTATAATGGTTGCTGGATTGGCTTATGTTATTAATGAAAACTTTGATAAATGGTTATTACCAGAACTACTTGGGAAAGATATAAATGGAGCATATAGCGGATGTTATAAGATTGCGGTTTTTATGACCATCTTTATTCAAGGGTTTAGACTTGGCGCAGAACCTTTTTTCTTTAATCACTCAAAAGAAACAAATGCAAAATACACTTATGCTACCATCATGAAATACTTTGTAATCTTCGGAAGTTTTATGCTTGTATTTATAGTAGCTTATCTAGACATCATTAAAGAACTTTTAGTGAAAGATGAAAGCTATTGGATTGCCATGGACATTGTTCCTATAGTGCTTTTAGCCAACCTATGTTTAGGCATTTATTTCAATTTGGCAATTTGGTATAAACTCACAGACAGAACACGTTATGGGATGTATTTGTCAATTGTTGGCGCAATAATTACTATTGTGTTTAATTATGTCATGATCCCAAAAATTGGGTTTATGGCTTCGGCCTGGGCAACACTTGCTGCTTATGGCGTTATGATGTTACTATCTTACTTTTTCGGACAAAAATATTATCCAGTTCCATACAACTTAAAGAATATAAGTTTCTATCTAATTTTGGCTATTGGGTTTTCAATTCAGTTTTAGTTTTAGTATTTTTGGTGATTGCTACTTTTTTAGAAAGAAAACAATTAAAGCAATTTTTAAAAGTCTAGAATGAATATTAAAATAATAAACAAATCCAATCACGAATTACCACACTATGAAACCATTGCTTCCGCAGGAATGGACTTAAGAGCTAATCTTTCAGAATCAAGAACCTTAAAGCCATTAGAACGCAGTATTGTTGGCACAGGGTTGTTTATTGAATTACCAATAGGTTACGAAGCACAAGTTAGACCACGAAGTGGATTAGCAGCAAAGAAAGGAATAACTGTTTTAAATGCTCCAGGAACAATTGATGCTGATTATAGGGGCGAAATAGGTGTGATTTTAGTGAATTTATCAAATGAAGATTTTATTATCCAAAATGGAGAACGTATTGCACAGTTAGTAATAGCTAAACACGATCGTGCAGAATGGATTGTAGTTGAAGAATTGTCTGAAACATCAAGAGGTGAAGGAGGATTTGGAAGCACAGGAACAAAATAGAAAAATTAATTTATGAAAATAATAGTCCCAATGGCAGGTCGTGGTTCACGACTTCGTCCACATACATTAACAATACCAAAGCCCTTAATACCAGTTGCAGGTCAACCTATAGTTCATCGTTTAGTAAAAGATATTGCAAAAGTACTTAAACAACCTATAGAAGAAATTGCTTTTATCCTTGGGGATGAGGCTTTTTTTGGAAAAGACGTTGTTACAAGCTTAAAGCAATTGGCTGAAAGTTTGAATGCAAAGGCAACTATCTACCGTCAAGATCAACCATTAGGAACAGGTCATGCCATTATGTGTGCTAAAAACTCACTTTCTGGTCCAGCGGTGATTGCTTATGCAGATACATTAATTAGAGCAGATTTTAATTTAGATCAGGATGCAGATTCTGTAATATGGGTAAAAAAAGTAGATAATCCAGAAGCTTTTGGTGTTGTAAATCTTAATGATAAAAATGAAATTATTGAATTAGTTGAAAAACCAAAAACATATATAAGCGATTTAGCTGTAATCGGCATATACTACTTTAAAGATGTTGGCGTTTTAAAGGATGAGCTTCAGAAAGTATTGGATAATAATATTTTAAATGGAGGCGAGTACCAAATAAATGATGGGATCAAAGGCATGATGGCAAACGGTAAAATATTTAAAACAGGACGGGTACAAGCTTGGATGGATTGTGGTAATAAAGATGTAACCGTTGAAACCAACTCAAAAATGCTTAATTTTTTGCAGGAAGATAAAACAGAGCAGCTAATTTCATCTAACATTTCTAATAAAAACTCCCAAATTATTGAGCCTTGCTTTATAGGTAATAATGTTAAAATAATAGATGCAATCATTGGTCCAAATGTATCAATTGGTAACGATTGTATCATTGAAAATTCAACCGTTAAAAATAGCTTAATTCAAAGCTACTCCTTAATAAAAAATGCTAATTTAGACCAGGCTATGATAGGTAATCACGTTTGTTATGACGGTAAGTTTACTAAAGTAAGCTTAGGCGATTATTCAGTTTTGGAATAATACTTGTTAAACTTCAAAAGTAGAACTTAAATATTAATGAAATTAAATGTTTACATAAAACTATTTATTCTTGGAATACTTCTAGTGCCCAGTATGCATTTTGCTCAAGTAGATTTTAACAAAAAGCCTGATGACGATTTAGGACAGGTTGAAGATAAGTTTCAAGAGCATTTTTTTGAAGCCCTTAAACAAAAAGGAATAGAAAATTATGACAGAGCAGTTAATGAGCTATTAAAGTGTTTAGAATTAGATGATTCTAATTCAGCGGTGTATTTTGAACTAGGGAAAAACTATGTAAAACTGAAAAACTTTGGTGCTGCAGAAGATGCGTTAAAAAAAGCTGTGAACAAAGAACCAGATAACGAGTGGTATCTTGATGAGTTGTATGAAGTTTATGCGCAACAAAATGATTATGATAAAGCGATTAAAACCGTCAAACAATTAGTTAAATATCATCCAGATTATAAAGAAGATTTAGCAGCTCTTTATGTGAGAACGCAAAAATATAAAAACGCCCTAGAAGTACTGGATGAGCTTGATGCAGAGTTTGGGGTTTCTTATAGCCGAGATATGTTAAGAAATCAAATATATGATGCAACAGGCAAGAAAAAAGATCAAATAGAAAATCTTGAAGAGCGTGTAGAGAAAAACCCTGATCAAGAATCAAATTATCTGGCACTCATTTACAGATACAGTGAAAACAATCAAAAAGAAGAAGCTTTCAAAACAGCAAAACAATTGTTAGACATTAATCCCGATTCTCATTTGGCACATTTGGCTTTGTATAAATTCTATTTAGATGAAAACAATGCAGACCAAGCCATTGAGTCAATGAAAATAATTGTACAAAGCTCGCAAATTAAACCCGAAGCAAAAGCATTGGTACTTTCAGATTTTGTTAATTATGTAAAGCAATATCCTCAATATGAATCAGATTTAATTGAAGCTACTGTAATTGCAGGAGGCGACGATATTGGCAAAAGTTACTTGGAAGTAGCCCAATATTATCTGGCTAAAGAAGATAAAGAGAATGCATTAAAATACTACAAAGAAGCTAGAAAAAGCAATGCTGAAGACTATTCAATTCTAAAAAATATTTTGTTGTTAGAAATAGATTTAGGACAGTACGATATTGCAAAATCAGAAAGCTTAAACGCCATTAATAGCTATCCATCTCAACCATTATTGTATTTAATTAATGGAGTTGCAGCCAATAAACTAAACAAACCGAACGAAGCTATTGAAATGCTAGAAATGGGTCTAGACTATATAATTGATGACACCAAAATGGAATCAGATTTTTACAAACAATTAAGCATTGCATATATGCAAACAAACAATACACAGAAAGCAAAAACGTTTAGTGATAAAGCCAAACAATTAGAGATTCATAATTAATGAGATACAAACGCTATATAAGCCCCATTTTTATTTTATTATTGATTGTAGAAATTGGCTGCAAGTCTTCTAAATCATTAAGCTCAAGTGATGCTAACCTAAATCTAAGTAAAAAGCAGGTTATAAGAGAAAATTCAAAACAAAAGGCAACTTTTAGAACCTTGTCGTCAAGAGTAAAAATTAATATTCTTGATGGAAATAAAGAACAGAGCTATACGGTGAATTTGAGAATACAGAAGGATAAGCAAATCTTGTTAATGTCAACACCAATATCTGTAGTTAAAGCCTTAATTACTCCAGAAAAAGTTAGTTTTTATAATAAATTAGATAACACCTATTTTGATGGTGATTTTAAGTATTTAAGTGATTTGTTAGGAACAGATTTAGATTTTCAAAAAGTTCAAAACTTGTTGTTAGGAGAAACTTTATTTGATTTAAAACCTGAAAGTTATTTGCTTTCTGTTGATAATAACACCTATATTTTACAACCAAATACTTCAAATGAGATTTTAGAGATTTTCTTTCTTATAGATCCCTCACATTTTAAATTAAACTCACAACAACTTTCACAAACTGAAGAATCAAGATTTCTGGAAATAGACTATTTAAAGTATCAAAAAGTCAATAGGCAAATAGTTCCCGAAAACATTAAGATCATTGCGTTAGAAGCAGCAGAACAAATGATTATTGATTTAGAGTATAAATCTGTTTCTTTGAATGAAGATTTAAGATTTCTAAAGTTACGAACCAACAAGCCAATTTGTTAACTCGAGAAATTAACGCTAACCAAAATGAAATAACCGAACTTCGTGATGACCTAAAAGTTTTAAAGGATAATTATGCCGCTATGATTGTTAAATCTTACAAAAGTAAAAATGAGCAAAGCAGAGTCATGTTTTTGTTGTCTTCAAGTGATTTCAGTCAAGCCCTTAAAAGGTTGAATTACATAAAGCAGTACTCAAATTATCAAAAAGAGCAAGGCGAAATTATAAAAGCTAAACCGGCCGAACTTCAGGAATTAAACACCAAACTTTTAAAACAAAAAGACGACAAACAAAAACTTATTGCCGAGAATAAAGTAACACAAAGAGAATTAGAAACTGAAAGAAAGCAACATCAAGCGGTTATGAGTTCAATAAATAAGAACCTTAACATTTATACAGCTCAAATAAAGAAAAAACAACAAGAGGCTGACAGAATTGATAAAGAAATAGAGAAAATTATTAAAGCCGCCATTGCAAGCTCTAATAAGAAATCTGGAAAAAGTAGTGCTACTTTTGAGTTAACGGCAGAAAAGAAAGCTTTAGCGGCTAATTTCGTAGCCAACAAAGGTAGTTTGCCTTGGCCAGTGGAAAAAGGAATTGTAACATTACGATATGGCAAACAACAACATCCTGTTGTAAAAACAGCGACCATACAAAGTAATGGCGTCCGTATTGCTACTGAAAAGAATGCCCAAGTTCGCGCTGTATTTAGCGGAGAAGTTTTAGCGGTTTCAACAATAAGGCATGGTAATCCTACGATTTTGATACAACACGGTAATTACATTACAGCATATAAAAATCTAGCCAAAGTATATGTAAAAAAAGGAGATAAAGTGAAAACCAAACAAAGCATAGGAGAAGTTTTTACCAATCCATCCAATGGCGAAACTATTTTAAATTTTAGTGTTTTTAAAGAAAGTACGACACAAAATCCAGCTGAATGGATTTATAAAATGTAATTTTTGAAATAGAGCTTTTAATTCTTTAGCATCATTAGGATTCATTTTTCCTGCCAACACCAAGCTTAACTGTTTACGTCTTAAAGCACCTTCAAAACGCTCCTTTTCCAATTCTGTTTCTGGTTTTATTTCTGGGACCGCAACAGGTTTTCCAGTTTCATCTACAGCAACAAAAGTATATATGGCTTCATTAGCTTTTTCTTTTTGTCCAGATATTCTATCTTCAATCCAGACGTCCAAAAACACTTCCATTGAGGTTTTAAAAGCACGAGACACTTTGGCTTCAACAGTAACCACACTTCCTAAAGGAATAGATCTATTGAAAGCTACATGATTTACAGAAGCAGTAACGGTTATTCTTCGTGAGTGTCTTCTTGCAGCAATGCTTGCTGCGCGATCCATTCTAGCTAAAAGTTCGC
>JARRKS010000005.1:0-19726 GCA_037387865.1 Flavobacteriaceae bacterium | reverse complement strand
TCTTCCCAATTGGTAGCACCTCCTTTCCTGATTTATTCAAAAAACGGTAGCCTAAAGCAGTTGCCATACCAATACCACAGTCGTTTGTAGCGCTTCCGCCAATTCCTAAAATAATGGTTTTTGCACCTCGATTTATTGCATTTAAAATGAGTTGCCCTGTACCAATTGAAGTTGTGTTTTTACAATCATATTCATCATCCTTCAAAAGCTTAAGGCCAGAGGCTTCAGCCATTTCAATGAATGCTACTTTGGTGTTTTTAGAATATAAATATGACGCATTAACTTTTTTAAATAATGGATTTTGTACCTCAACCCGAATTTGTTCTCCTTTTAGATAATAATTAACTACTTCTATAGTGCCATCTCCGCCATCTGCCAACGGCAATTTAATAATTTCGGTATCTGGAAGCACACTTAAAACACCATTGCTTACTGCGTCACAAAACTCTAAACCAGTCAAAGAACTCTTAAATTTATCTGGTGCAATAATAATTTTCATATTACAATTTACTTATAAAAACCGTAATTTCTATTAGTTTATCCATATTGCTAATTCTATTTTGATATTTTTGCCCAATGGAAATTATTGATGCAATTATTCTGGGAATTGTTCAAGGGCTAACGGAGTTTCTCCCAGTCTCTTCAAGCGGTCATTTAGAAATAGGCAAAGCTATTTTAGGTGATCAATCAATCCCAGAAGAAAGCCTACTTTTTACTGTAGTACTACATTTTGCAACGGCATTAAGTACTATTGTTGTTTTTAGAAAAGATATTTTAGAAATTATAAAAGGTCTATTTTCTTTTAAATGGAATGATGATACCAAATTCATTGCAAAAATTATTGTGTCTATGATACCTGCAGTTCTTATTGGGCTATTTTTTGAAGAACAATTGGAGCAACTTTTTGGCGGTAATATTTTACTAGTCGGTTCTATGCTTATTGTTACAGCTATACTCTTGTTTTTAGCAGATAAAGCCAAAGACACAAACAAAAAAGTATCTTTTAATAATGCTTTCGTTATTGGTATATCTCAAGCTATTGCTATGATTCCTGGTATCTCACGTTCTGGAGCAACTATTTCTACATCAGTTTTATTAGGGAACGACAAAACCAAAGCGGCCCGCTTTTCATTTTTAATGGTTGTACCACTGATTTTTGGAAAGATTGCTAAAGACGTTTTAAGTGGAGAACTTACTTATGAGAGTCATAATTTTACCACTTTATCAATTGGTTTTATTGCTGCATTTGTTGCTGGTTTATTTGCTTGCACTTGGATGATTACTTTGGTAAAGAAAAGTAAGCTATCATACTTTGCCATTTACTGCGTTATTGTTGGTCTGGTGGCAATCGCTTTTTCATTATTAAAATAATATGTTAACTTCAGAAGATTTCTTTTCAGGACAAGTTTTACTTATTGATAAGCCTTTACATTGGACATCCTTTCAGACCGTAAACAAACTGCGCTGGGAAATACGTCAAACATTCAACCTTAAAAAAATAAAAGTTGGTCATGCAGGAACTTTAGATCCTTTAGCTACTGGTTTGCTCATCATTTGTACAGGAAAAATGACCAAACAAATTCATATATTCCAAGAGCAAATAAAAGAATACGCTGGTACGTTTGTTATAGGAAGTACGACGCCTTCTTTTGATCTGGAAACTGAAATTAATGAAACTTTCCCAACAGAACATATTACAGAAACTTTAATACTTAAAACTACAGAACAGTTCATTGGTGACATTGAGCAGTTACCTCCTGTATTTTCTGCTATCAAAAAAGATGGAAAACGTTTGTATGAGTTTGCCAGAGCAGGTGAAGAAGTTGATATTAAACCACGTAAAGTTAATATTTTAGAGTTTGAAATTACAAAAATAGATTTTCCAGAAGTAGAGTTTAGAGTGGTTTGTAGTAAAGGTACTTATATTAGATCTCTGGCTCACGACTTTGGGAAAGCACTAAATTCTGGAGCTCATTTATCAGCACTTAGGCGAACTAAAATTGGTGAATTTCACGTAGAAAAAGCGGCAACTCCAAACACCTTCATAGAGAGTCTAAAAGGCTAAATTGTATATTTTTACGTATATTTCTCAAATAATTGCTACTAATAGCCTCAATATTGTAAGCATTTTGAAGTTGACAGATCAACATAGAGCCCTACTTATTACGTTTCTGATTTCTGGAACCATAATCCTTTCTGTTTTTAATTTTAATATTAAGAAACAACAAGAGCATATTGCTGAAACATACTACGAACTTGAACCAGAAAAAGAGTTAACGGAAGAAGAAATTAAATTACTAGAAGCTTTAGAACAACTAAAAGGTAGCAAAGCCGAAACTAATAAAGGTTTTAATGAAACTGCAAATAATAAGCAATTTGCACAAGCCTATAAAACTATCGAACCTCCAAAAGATTATGAAAATCCGTTATTAGATGCTAATCGAGAGGCTTCAACTCCAACTGAAAAAAAGGTTTATGAACCTGAAGATTCGGGTATTGAAGAAGATGAAATATCAAAGTTTAGTAAAGTAAATGATTTGTTGAAGCAACAACAAGACGAAGGTGCTAATACAAAAAGCACCATGAGTTATTCGCTTGTTGATAGGACAGATATCTATTTACCTACACCTATTTATTTATGTGAATATGGTGGAAAAATTGTTGTTAATATTACAGTAAATGCCAATGGCGATGTTACAGATGCTTATACCAATACATCTTCAACTTCAACAAATGAATGTCTGATAGATCACGCTATTGAATATGCAAAAGAAGCGCGATTTAGTGCAGATGCATCAAAAGCCTCTCAAATAGGTTCTATTACTTTTTACTTTATTGGCAAATAGTAGGCTTTACTTCACAAAGCATTTTGGTTAAATCATCAATAGTACCTTTTCCTTTATCTTGATTATACCAACGTTGTAATTCTTCTTTAAATTCTGGAGTTAATTTTCCGTGTTTAGCTTTATAATCGTTCACCTTTTTTGTAGCAATGCTTGGTCTTGGCCCATAGGTGTCAGTAACTTCTTCTGTTTTATCATTAATCATAATAAGCTTTGGAATAGACCTCGTGCCATTAGTCAAAAACATATTAATGAGGTCTTCATTTTCATCACGAAGTACAATTTTTAAATCAATATTTTCATTTTGGTTGGCCAATTTATTAATTACGGGTAAAATATGTGCGGCATCACCACACCAACTTTCAGTAATCACCAACCATGTTACATGATCTTGTAGACTTTGAGTTGCTTCAATAGCTTGTTCATTTAATTTTAGAGTTTTATCCCAACGCTTCATCCGTCTTTCGTTAAGTTTGGTGTAACCAACCAATGCTTCGTTTTTATCAAATCCAGTCGTACCATTTTTATTTGCTAGCTGTTTTATTAAATCACGATACTCCTGATAAGACATACTTTTTTGTAAACTTTTTTCTATAATAGAATTCATTACCTATTTTTTTGATTATGATGGTTTAAAATTATTATCTTAACTTTTTTTAACCATAATTTTTATCATACAATAGTCTTTTAAAGGTTAAAAAGCTTACAATATATTATGAGCGCAAAACATAGATGTGGTTGGTGTATTGGAGACACTTTATACGAAGCCTATCATGACGAAGAATGGGGCGTTCCAGTTTATGATGATGACACTCTTTTTGAATTTTTAATTCTTGAAACTTTTCAAGCTGGATTAAGCTGGATTACGGTTTTACGAAAACGTGAAAATTTTAGAAAGGCTTTTGATAATTTCGATTATAAAAAGATAGCCAACTATACTCAAAAAAAGATTGACACTTTATTACAAGATGCTGGCATTATTAGAAATAAACTAAAAGTAAACGCTACCATTACAAATGCTCAAGCCTTTATGCAAATTCAATCAGAATTTGGAAGTTTCTCAAAATATATTTGGGGTTTTGTTGATGAAAAACCTATTAAAAATAAATTAAAGCATTATAAAGATGCGCCAGCAAATACGCCTTTGAGTGATATTATAAGTAAAGATTTAAAAAAACGAGGATTTAAATTTGTTGGCACAACCGTTATATATGCTCACATGCAAGCAACAGGTATGGTAAACGATCATGAGGTTGGATGCTTTAGGTATGATGAAGTTTGAATTAAATATTGATTATTTTTACTGCTTAAAGATAATGTAGTATTAAGCGTCTCTAATTTTTTACATTAGTATTAAAAACAAAAAACCCTTACTAGTTCTAGTAAGGGTTTTTTGTTATTTAAGTTGATTACCATCTTTATCAAAAATATGGTATTCTAAATATGTGTAAGCATCTCTTGGTAAAACTTTTACCCATTTTTTGTGTTCAAAAAACCATTTTGAACGAATAGATGGAAAGCCTTTTGTTAAAAAGGCTGCTATAAAAGGATGTGTGTTTAAAGTCATCTTTTTATAGTCTTTTTTAAAAAAGTGCTCAATATCATGTGATATTTTCTGCACAACACCAATTGGTGCTTCAATTTCAGAACCATTAAGACCATTTGGGTTCTCTTCTCGTGTTTTTATATTTACTTCTGGTCTAACACGCTGTCTCGTTATTTGTATCAATCCAAATTTACTTGGAGGTAATATTTTGTGTTTAGCTCTATCATCTTTCATTTCTTCTCTTAAGTGATTATAAAGCTTTCTTCTGTTTTCAGCATTAGTAAGATCGATAAAATCGATAACTATAATGCCGCCCATATCTCGCAAACGTAATTGTCTGGCGATTTCAGAGGCAGCAATCAAATTAACTTCTAATGCAGTTCCCTCTTGTGTTTTTTCTTTGTTAGATCGGTTACCACTGTTTACATCTATAACGTGGAGTGCTTCTGTATGTTCTATTATAAGATACGCACCTTTTGCCATAGAAACAGTTTTCCCGAAAGAGGTTTTTATTTGTCTTTCTACTCCAAACTTTTCAAATATTGGAACATTTGATTGAAATAACTTAACGATTGATTCTTTTTTTGGTGCAATCTCTTGCACGTAATCTTTAATTTGAATGTAAAGCGCTTCATCATCAACTTGAATGCTTGTAAAAGAATCATTAAAAATGTCTCGTAAAATAGACGAGGCTTTATTAAGTTCTCCTAAAACTTTAGTTGGATGATGTGCCCTACGTAGCTTTTTACACATTGCGGTCCAACGACCTAACAAATTTTGTAAATCTTTATCTAGTTCTGCTACTTTTTTGCCTTCTGCTACAGTACGTACAATGACTCCAAAATTTGGAGGTGTAATGCTTTTTACCAATCGCTTTAGTCTATCTTTTTCTTCTTTATCTTCTATTTTTTGAGAAATAGAGATTCTATTAGAAAAAGGCACTAAAACAATATATCTACCAGCTATTGAAAGCTCCGAGCTTATTCTTGGCCCTTTTGTAGATATTGGTTCTTTAACAATTTGTACCAATATAGATTGATTTGATTTTAAGACATTAGCAATGCTTCCGTTGTGCTTACACGTTTTGTGAATTGTAAAAGTGAAGTAAGTTTTGGACCTAAATCATGATAATGCAAAAACGCATCTTTTTCATAACCTACATTTACAAATGCAGCATTTAGTCCAGGAACAGCTTTTCTTATTTTGGCAATAAACACATCACCAACCGAAAAGTTATTACTATCTTCATCTTTATGCAATTCAATAAGTTTTCCATCTTTTAATAAGGCAAAATCAACATGTTCGGAACTAGATCTAATGATCAATTCTTTATCCATTGTGTTAATTTTTATCCACCACACAATAAGTGCGATAGATGGATTATACATTATTTCTTCACAGGATTTAAAAAAATCCAGAGAGTTTATTTGTGTTAAGGTATTACACAATTAATAAACTCATTTTCAAAGAACGTTACTTTTAAAACTAAAAAAGTAGTTTTAATAACTACTTTTTTAGTCTATTTTTTCTTTTTATGACGATTAGCTCGCCGTCTTTTTTTACGCTTATGCGTTGCTACCTTGTGTCTTTTACGTTTTTTACCACTTGGCATAAGTTGTTACTTTTTTTAAATTAATATTTTTATTTTACTTCAACATTTGTTTTTACGCCTTCAACAAAAACTTTTGCAGGTTTGAACGCAGGAATATTGTGTGCTGGAATTTTGATGGTTGTGTTCTTTGAAATGTTTCTACCAGTTTTTTCTGCTCTAGTTTTGATTATGAAACTACCAAAACCTCTTAAATAAACATTGTCACCACCTTCAAGAGAAGTTTTAACTTCTTCCATGAATGTTTCTACAGTTGCTTGAACATCTCCTTTTTCAATTCCTAATTTTTCAGAAATTTTTGCTACTAAATCAGCCTTCGTCATTTTTATTATTTTATTATTGTTACTATTAATTATTAAGGGTTGCAAATATAGGAATTTAATATTCAATATTTCAAACCTAATTCACTAAAATTTAAGTTTATAAACGTTTATTTTTGCCTTTAGTATATATTATAAATGATTTTTTCTAAATCTTTAACACATTGGTATTCAAATAACAAGAGGAATTTTCCGTGGAGGAAAACCAAAAACCCATACTATATATGGTTGTCAGAGATTATTTTACAACAAACTCAAGTTAAACAAGGATTACCTTATTATCAGGCTTTTGTAAAGACCTATCCTACTGTGTTTGAACTCGCTAAAGCAAATGAAAGCGAGGTGCTTAAATTATGGCAAGGACTAGGGTACTATTCTCGAGCTAGAAATTTACATGCTACTGCCAAATATGTTGTAAATGACTTAAATGGCGATTTTCCAAAAACTTATAAAGATCTATTAAAACTTAAAGGTGTTGGTGATTATACTGCAAGCGCAATTGCTTCAATTTGTTTTGATCAAGCTACAGCAGTTGTAGATGGCAATGTGTATAGAATACTTTCACGCTATTTTGGAATTGAGACACCCATAAACTCTACCAAAGGAATAAAAGAATTTAAAAAGCTTGCTCAAGAGTTAATAGATAAAAATAATCCGGCTGAATTTAATCAGGCTATTATGGAGTTTGGTGCTATACAATGTAAACCTAAAAATCCTGATTGCTCAATTTGTCCTTTTAATGGCAGTTGTGTTGCATTGCAGAAAAAAATGATTGATAAACTTCCTGTTAAACAAAAGGCTATTAAAATTAGAAAGCGCTTTTTTAATTTTTTAGTGTTTGTTTCAGAAAATGGAAAAACGGTTTTAGAAAAACGAAAAAGTAAAGGTATATGGCAAAATCTATATCAATTTCCATTAATTGAAACCGAAGAATCCTTGAATTATAGAAGTTTTAAGCCATTTGTTGAATCCTTTCATTTGTTGAATGGAAATGCTTTTAGTTTGTATCTATATAATGAGAATGATATTATTCATAAATTATCACATCAGCATTTACACACTAAATTTTGGATTGTTGAGGTAGAACATTTACCTAAAAAATATATAGATTTAAAAGACGTAAAAAACTATGCTGTACCAGTTTTAATAGGTAATTTTTTAGAGTCATTTCGTTTTTAAAAATAAAAAGTTATCAATTATATTTTCATTACTTTTAAAAAAGTAAATTCAAATCTTTAATTTTGTAATTCAAATCATGAAATCATGTCAGGAACATTAAATAAGGCAATGCTAATAGGGCATTTAGGAGACGATATAAAAATGCACTATTTTGAAGGCGGAGGTTGTATAGGACGCTTTCCATTAGCAACAAATGAGTCCTATACCAATAGACAAACAAACGAAAGAATAACAAATACAGAATGGCATAATATAGTTGTAAGAAATAAAGCTGCTGAAATCTGTGAAAAATACTTAAGCAAAGGTGATAGGATTTATGTTGAAGGTCGTATTAAAACAAGAAAATGGCAAGATGATAAAGGTCAAGAAAGGTATTCTACAGAAATACAATGCACAGACTTTAAATTCTTAACAACCAAAAAAGAAAGTGAAGGAAATTTCTCTAACCAGCAAACAGCTCAAAAACAAGCAAATAAAGACCAAATGGTAAATGAGCCAATTGGTGAAGAAGACGATGATTTACCTTTCTAATTGTTTAACTAACACTATAGTTCTTGGATCCTGATCCCTCGAGTTTTAGACTATTATTTTTAGCAATTGATTTTTCAGTTGTTATAGGGTTTCCATTGTTGTGTTTAATGCTTTTATGTTCTGCATTAATATCTGGAGCTGAAGTAGCCCTTTTTTCTTTAACTAGAACCAATATTGAAGAAGGTTTAGAACATAACTCAAAACGTTTTGAAATAATTTCAAAACTTCTTGAACGCCCTAAAAAGCTTTTGGCAACAATTTTAGTCGCGAACAACTTCATTAATATTGGAATTGTAATTTTGTTTGCATTTATTGGTGATAGTTTATTTCATACCATTACAAACAATATAATAAGATTTATAATAGAGGTCGTAATAATAACGTTTCTCATTCTTTTATTTGGAGAAATACTTCCTAAAGTATATGCCAGCCGAAACAATGTTAAGTTCTCGACGTTTATGGCGTATCCGTTAAAAGTATTAGATGTCATTTTTTCACCTATAAGCTTGCCTATGCGCAGTACAACAATTGCTATTCATAATAGACTAGGGAAACAAAAATCCAATATTAGTGTCGATCAACTTTCTCAAGCTTTAGAATTAGCAAGTGAAGGTGATACAACTCAAGAAGAGCAAAAAATATTAAAAGGAATCGTGTCTTTTGGTAATACAGATACTAAACAGGTCATGCGGCCGAGAATCGATATTTTTGCATTAAATGTAGAGCAGAAGTATGTAGAAATTATTCCAGAGATCATTGAAAATGGCTATTCTCGAATACCAGTTTATAAAGACAATATAGATCAGATAGAAGGCATTCTTTATGTAAAAGATCTTTTACCGTACGTAGATAGAAAACAATTTGATTGGACAACACTTTTACGTGAAGCTTTTTTTGTACCAGAAAACAAAAAGCTGGATGATTTAATGGCTGAATTTCAAGAGAAAAAAGTGCATTTGGCTTTAGTTGTTGATGAGTCTGGAGGGACTTCTGGTTTAATCTCTTTAGAGGATATTATTGAGGAAATTGTTGGTGATATAAGTGACGAGTTTGATGATGAGGACTTAATGTTTTCTAAACTAGATGATAAAAACTACGTTATTGAAGGCAAACTTGCATTAAAGGATTTTTACAAGATTATAAAATTAGAAGACGATTCTATCTTTGAAAACAATAAAGGCGAAGCAGAAACCATTGCAGGTTTTGTCCTCGAAATTTCTGGAGCATTCCCAAAAGTAAATAGCAAAATAAAATTTGAGGATTACATCTTCACCATAGAATCTTTGGACAAAAAACGCATAAAACGTATAAAAATAACGTTACCATAATTGATGAAAAAAATAATAATTGCAATTATTACTATAACCTTTTTTTCTTGTGGTAATGACCCAGTACCAAAACCCAAGGCTTTTTTAAGATTGGAATACCCAGAAGCAAATTATGACAAAGCCCAAACCGATTTACCTTTTACTTTTGAAAAAAATATTTTGGCAACCAAGATAACTTCAAATACGATAGTTAGTGACACAGAAAGCTATGGTGTAACTATTGAATATCCAATTATGAAAGGCACTATTTTTTTAACTTATAAGACCATAAACACTCGTGAAAATTTAATTGCTTTTTTAAAAGACGCTCAAAATTTTACACAAAAGCATACTATAAAAGCAGATGAAATTATAGAGCAACTCTATGAAAACGACAAACGAAAAGTGTATGGTATGTTTTATGAAGTTGGTGGCAACGCAGCATCACAATCACAGTTTTACGTTACAGATAGTATAAAGCACTTTTTAACAGGCTCTTTGTATTTTTATGCCAAACCAAATTACGATTCCATTCTTCCTGCAGCTAATTATTTGCAGAAAGACATTAAGCATATTATGGAAACTCTAGAGTGGAAGTAAAACTATCTATTCAGAAAAAGTCTCAACCGTTTTCATATCACTTACCTTATAGATATCTGCAATTTTAGTCACGGTTTCTTCAATAATTTCTGGTGTTACTTTAGCTTCATCAAATTCAACTTTTGCAAGTTTTTCATTAAAGTTTACAGAAGCAAATTTCACACCATCAAGATTTGATAATTTTTTCTCAATGGTTTTAGCACAGCCAATTTCGCAGGTCATACCATTTACAGTAAATTCTGCTTTTGCATAAGTTGCATTTGGATCCAAAACCTTCTTACTTTCTTTGGGCGTTTCAACTTCAACGGTTACAATTTCAGGGTTTGTATTTTCTTTACAATTTACTAGAAAAAAAGTAACTAAAACAACTAACAAAATATTTTGGATATTTTTCATATTAAATAGTATCAAATGGATTACAAAACTAATAAATAATCTTAAGTTTCTTATAGACTAATGATCTTGATTTTAAACAATTATGCGTCTATAATTTTTTAATACACAAATTTTCACGAAATTTAATATCAAAATATTAAAGTAAAATGAAAAAATTAACACTTCCTGTAAGATTTGGTTTGGTTACAAGTGCTGTATTAGTTGCTTATTTTTTAGTTTTAGGACTTTTTCATAAGCATACTAATCCAGTGTTTAGTTTTCTTAATGCTATAATCACAGGATTTGGAATCTATGAAGCCATAAGAGTTTACAAAATTGAGCAAGGCACATCCTTTAGTTATACCGAAGGATTTAAGGCTGGTTTCATTACGGGTTTTACTGCAACATTAGTATTTACTGTATTCTTCTTGATCTACATTACAGAAGTTAATAGTAATTTTATTACAGAAATGCTTCAAATAGTTCATAATGGAGGCTTTGATATTACAGTGGGAATGCTCTCTTTTATTGTTGGTATTATGGGTCTTGCTACTACAGTTGTTGCTACCTTTACTGTGATGCAACTTTTTAAGAATAGCACAAAATTTACTCAAAACAAATAAATCGTTTGTAGATTAATTAATTAGCAGTATATTTGCACTCATTTTTGAACAAAATTAATTAATAAAAACGTTACGCTATGTACGCAATTGTAGAGATAGCAGGGCATCAATTTAAAGTTGAAAAAGACCAGAAAGTTTTTGTTAACCGTTTAGCAACAGAAGAAGGTAAGAAAGTTTCTTTCGATAATGTTCTTTTAATTGGAGATGGTGACAATGTAACTGTAGGCGCCCCGGCTATAGGCGGAGCTCAAGTAGGAGCAAAAGTCTTAAAGCACCTTAAAGGTGATAAAGTAATAGTTTTCAAAAAGAAAAGACGTAAAGGTTACCGTGTAAAAAATGGTCATAGACAAGCCTTAACCGAAATTCAAATAGAAAGTATTGTAGCTTCTGGAGCTAAACCAGCTGCTAAAGTTGAAAAAGCTGCTCCAGTAAAAAAAGAAACAAAAAAAGTAGAACCTAAAGCAAAAGCTGCTGCACCAAAAGCAGAAGCTAAGCCAGCTGCTAAAAAAGAAGAATCAACTCAAGATTTAAGCAAATTAACTGTTGCTGAATTAAAGAAGATGGCTAAAGCTAAAGAAATAACAGGATATTCTTCAATGAAGAAAGCCGAGTTAATAGCTGCTTTAAGTTAATTATAAAACATAAAATCGAAATAAAATGGCACATAAAAAAGGAGTCGGAAGTTCGAAAAACGGTAGAGAATCAGAATCGAAACGATTAGGCGTTAAGATTTTTGGTGGTCAGGCTGCAATAGCAGGAAATATTATCGTAAGACAAAGAGGTACAACGCACCATCCAGGTGAAAATGTATACGCTGGAAAAGATCATACTTTGCATGCACAAGTAGATGGTATTGTAAAGTTTTCAAAGAAAAAAGATAATAAGTCTTATGTATCCATAGAACCTTTTGAGGTTTAAGAATCATATTTCTTTTATAATATTTAAAAACCCTTTCAAATATTGAAAGGGTTTTTATTTTGTTTTTTTATTTAAGGATTTATAATCCTAGCTCCTTTAAAAAAGCTTCATTGTTTGGTTCACGCCCAAGAAACTCTTTAACAAGTTCTAATTCATCTTTACTACCTCCATTAGCTAAAATAATATCTCGATAACGTATTCCAGTTTCTTTGTCTAAAATACCGTTTTCTTCAAAAACTGAAAACATATCCTGCGCATAAACTTTAGACCACATATAGCCATAATAACTGGAAGCATAATGCCTTAAATGACCAAAAGCTGCTTGAAAATTTGTGCCTTCATCAAAAGGAATTAATCTCACAGCATTATGAACTTCTCTTAAAACATCTGTTGTTGTTTTATCTCCAAAAGGATCAAATTTATCATACAGTGTCATATCATACATGCCAAGAAAAACCTGACGAGTAGCATATAGTCCTGAACCTACATTTTTAGCTGCTAACATTTTATTGAATAATTCTAGTGGTAAAACTTCTCTGGTTTCATAATGCTTTGCGAATAATTTTAAAGCATCATAGTTCCAGATCCAGTTTTCAAATATTTGGGAAGGAGCTTCAACAAAATCACGAGAAACACTAGTGCCTGATTGTAACATTAAATCTGCCGTAGTTACCATGTGATGTAAAACATGACCGAATTCATGGAAAAAAGTGCTCACTTGACTATGTGGCATTAATGATGGTTTATCTGCAGTTGGTTCTGGAAAATTACAAAGTAATGTAGCTGTAGGTATTTGATAACCATTGGTTGTGGTCTTCCCCTTTTTTATTCCAAAGCAGGCAGCATGTTTGTATTTATTGTCTCGAGGAAATAGATCAAGATAGAAACGACCCTTAATTTTCCCATCTTTAAAAACTTCAAATAAACGAACATCTTCATGCCATACAGAAGGATTTTCAACTTCTTTATATTCCAGATCAAATATGGTTTGAGTAATCGAAAAAAGACCATTTAGTACATCGTCTAAAGCAAAATATTCTTTTACCAATTCACCATCTAATTGATATTTTTCACGTAATAGAATATCTGAATAAAAACTTGTCTCCCAACTTTCAAGAGAGGTTGCTTCAGGAAATTTAGATTGTTTTACTTCTAAAATCTCATTATAATCTGCTTCTGCTTTTTTTCTAAGATCATTCTTTAAATTATTTTCAAAATTCCAGACAGTTTCTGGTGTTTTTGCCATTCTGTCTTCTAGACGATATTCAGAATATGTAGAATAACCTAAAAGCTCTGCCATTTCTTTTCTTTTTTTCAGTAAATCTTGCAAAACTTGTAAATTATCTGGTGTAGCACGATTTTGGTATTTAAAATATAAAGCTTTTCTGGCAGATTCTGAAGTGCTAAATTTCATAAAAGGTCTATATGAAGGATAACTCAAATCTACTTTATATGTACCATCTTCTTGTCTTCTGGCATCTTTAAAGTCTTCTGGTAAGCCATCCATACCTTCTTCATTTACAATTAAAAAATCTTGATAGCTTGCAATGTTTTGTGCAAAATCGTTACCCAATTGGGATATTTCGTCGTTTATGGCTTTTAGCTTATCTCTATCTGCTTTTTCTAAAGCAAATCCATTTCTTTCATAACCTTCTATTGTTTCTTTTAAAAATTTAGCTTTATAGCCTTTAAGTGTTTTGGCTTCTTCACTTTCTGAATACGCCTTTATAGCTTTATATAAATCTTCATTCAATGATAGATTATTGCTATATTGATCTAAAACTACATTTGATTTTAATGCATTATTTCTAACAATAGAATCTGGATGAGCATTTGACATCAGGTATATTTCTGAACTCACGCCACTAAATTTGTTATACAAGTCATCTAATGCAAGCATTGTATTATCAAAGGTTCTTTCTGAATTATCAACAGCTAATATTTCAGCTAAATCTTCATCAATTTGTTTTTGGATCAATTCAGTAGCTTCGATAACATCATCTCCATCCATAGCAGCAAAATCAATAGATTCGTTAAAAGGATTAAAGAATGGATTACCTGAAACTGTTTGGGAATTTAGAGTTTGGCTTGTAATTGAAATACATGCCAATAAGATTAAATAGTATTTCATTATTGTTTTGTTTAAAGAATTATATAAATAAAAAACCCTCACATAAACATGTAAGGGTTATGATAATATTAAAATTTAATAACGATAATATTCTGGTTTAAAAGGACCTTCAATATTAACACCAATATAATCTGCTTGGTCTTTTCTTAATTCTGTAAGCTCTACACCAATTTTAGCTAAATGGAGTTGAGCTACTTTTTCATCCAGATGTTTAGGGAGCATATAGACTTTATTTTCGTATGCTTCTCTATTAGTCCAAAGTTCTATTTGTGCTAAAGTTTGATTAGTAAACGAATTACTCATCACAAAACTTGGGTGACCTGTGGCACAACCTAAATTTACCAGACGACCTTCAGCAAGAATTATAATATCTTTTCCATTTACAGTATATTTATCAACCTGTGGTTTGATTTCAACTTTTGTGTGTCCATGATTTTTGTTCAACCAGGCCATATCAATTTCGTTATCAAAGTGACCAATATTACAAACAATCGTTTTGTCTTTTAAAGCCTCAAAATGATGGCTTTGAACAATGTCTTTATTTCCTGTTGTAGTAATAACTATATCTGCGTTTGGCGCAACGGTTTCTAATTTTTTCACTTCAAATCCATCCATTGCAGCTTGAAGTGCACAAATTGGGTCAATCTCTGTTACCGTAACGATTGCTCCAGCACCTTTAAAGGAAGCAGCTGTGCCTTTACCAACATCGCCATAACCACAAACCACAACACGTTTCCCAGCAATCATTAAATCTGTTGCACGTTTAATAGCATCTACAGCACTTTCGCGACAACCATATTTGTTATCAAATTTACTTTTGGTTACAGAATCATTTACATTGATGGCAGGCATTGGTAGTGTTCCAGCCTTCATCCTATCATACAATCTATGCACTCCTGTAGTAGTTTCTTCTGATAAACCATTAATGCCTGAAACTAATTCAGGATAACGGTCTAAAACCATATTTGTTAAATCACCACCATCATCAAGAATCATGTTCAAAGGTTTTCGGTCTTCACCAAAAAATAAGGTTTGTTCTATACACCAATCAAATTCTTCTTCGGTCATACCTTTCCATGCGTAAACAGGAATTCCAGCTTCAGCAATAGCTGCGGCTGCTTGATCTTGAGTAGAAAATATATTACATGAGCTCCAAGTGACTTCGGCACCTAATGCTTTTAAAGTTTCAATTAAAACCGCTGTTTGAATAGTCATATGTAAACAACCTGCAATTCGAGCACCTTTAAGCGGTTGAGAATTTTTATATTCTTCACGCAGACTCATCAATCCAGGCATTTCGGCTTCTGCCAATTCTATTTCTTTTCTTCCCCAAGCTGCAAGCGACATGTCCTTTACTTTATAAGGCACATAAGGAATTGTTTTTGTATTCATAGTTGTATATTTGTCTCTAATTTTTGTGACTGCAAAGTTACGTAATAAGTCTGAATTATATAAATGCCTATTTATAAAACCATTACTCATAATTCACAAACTTCTGTTAAAATATGGAAGATTACAGAGTCTTATAACGATTTACTTAAACCACTCGATTTAAAATCTGAAAGTCTTGAACGTGTTTTAGGAATGAGAAGTGAATTACATCAGAAAGGCTTCTTAAGTATTAGACACTTGTTGAGAGCGTTTGGGTACACGGATCAGGATTTATTTTATGATGAAAATGGAAAGCCACATCTTAAAGATGGTAAGCATATTTCAATAACACACTCTTTTACATTTTCTGCTGTTGTAATTAGTGATGATTTTGTTGGAATTGATATTGAAAAGCAGCGTAATAAAATAGGAATAATTGCACACAAATTTATAGATTATGAATCTGACTATTTGAATGAAAAAGATGAAAATTATATCAATTATTTAACAAAAATATGGTGCGTTAAAGAATCTTTATACAAGTTATTTACCACTAATGGATTAAGCTTTAAAGAGCATTGTCTGGTTATTCCTTTTTATCAACAAGATGAAACTACAAGTGCTTGGATAGATTATCAAAATAAGAAGTCCAAATATAAAGCCTGGTTCTTTGAATTTGAAGGATTTACCTGTGCATATACCTTGCCATCTTAAATGAGCACAATTTACAATAACATATTGGCGAGTGTTACTAATAACAAGAAGCTTTTAGCTGTTTTAATCGATCCAGATAAAATGGATTTAGATAAAGTGCCAACATTTATTAACAAGGTTAACAGGTCTAAAATTTCTTATGTTTTGGTTGGAGGAAGCACTGTTAATGACAATACTACGGGAGTTTTGGTTTTAGAAATAAAAAAGCATACAAAATTACCAGTGGTTTTATTTCCAGGTGATGTATCACAAATTAATGATCATGCCGATGCTTTATTATTTTTGTCACTTATTTCAGGGAGAAACCCAGAGTATTTAATAGGTAAACATGTTGATGCAGTTTCTAAATTGAGAGAAACAAAACTAGAAATCATTCCAACTGGTTATATGTTAATTGAAAATGGCAAAGAAACTTCTGTTCAAAAAGCAACAAATACTTTACCAATGCCAAGGCATAAACAAACTCAAGAAAAATATGAAGAACAGAAGCTGTTTTATATGGTTCAATAAAAAAGTCTAAAATGTTGTTCATCTTAATTCTGGAGCAGATATAGTTGTCATAGGAACAGCATTTGAAGACAATGAATCATTTTTTGATGAATTAGGATGAACGACATTTTAGACTTTTTTATTGAACCATATAAAACAGCTTCTGCTCTTCATATTTTTCTTGAGTTTGTTGCGGCAGCTTTTGGAGTCATAAGTGTTGTTTATGCTAAACGCGAGAATATTTTAGTGTATCCAACAGGTATTATAAGTACTGGAATCTATGTGTATTTATTGTCTCGCTGGAACTTATATGGCGACTTGATTATTAATATTTATTATACATTAATGAGCATTTTTGGTTGGTATATGTGGAGTAAAGTCATTGATTCTGAAAAAAATCACATTCCTATCTCAAGGACTTCGCTTTTAGATAAAATGAAAGCTTTCGGAATTTTTATTTTTACTTCAGTTTTTGTAATTGTTGTTTATCGATTTTATAATGTCATGCCAAATAGTTTAGGTTTTTCTGAAAGTGTGAATTTTGCATATTCAAATTTAACTTCTGGAAATTTAGAAAGTTTCAGAAAAGCAGCACCTTTCCTTGACACGTTTACAACAGGCGTATTTTTTGCAGCTATGTGGCTAATGGCTCTTAAAAAAATTGAAAACTGGACACTTTGGATTGCTGGAAATATTGTATCTATTCCGCTTTATTTTGTAAAAGGTTATGGTTTTACAGGTATTCAATATATTATATTCTTAATTTTGGCAATCCAAGCCTACAATAGATGGAAGAAAAGCTTAAACAACAACCTGCAAACTGCATAAAGGTGGTCTTATTTGGCCCCGAATCTACTGGAAAAACAACCTTGTCAAGACAATTGGCACGTCATTACAATTCGGTTTGGGTTCCAGAATTTGCACGTCAATATCTTCAAGACAAATGGAACAACCTACGTAAAACCTGTGAACCCGAAGACTTATTACCAATTGCAAAAGGACAAATGAAATTAGAAAATAGGCTTGCAAAAAAATATTATGTAGGTTCTTGCGACCCTATTCTTGAAAAATATGCTTTAGAAAACCAATACAATTTATACTTTTTAACGTATATTGATACACCTTGGGAAGCAGATGATTTGCGTGATAAACCCAATGAAAGATTACGTATGTTTAAAGCTTTTGAACAAGAATTAATAAAACAAAACAGACCTTATGTTATATTAAAAGGTGACAAAAAAACAAGAATAAACACTGCAGTAAAACATATAGACAAACTTTTAAAAGCAAAAGAATAGATGTTTTTAGAAAAAGACATAAAACAAATTGAATCTAAAGGACTTACTTTAGAAAAGGTTAAGAACCAAATTGAAGTTTTTAAATCTGGCGTACCTTATATTAACTTGGTGTCTGCGGCTACAATTAATCATGGGATTTTAAAATTTTCCGAAGAAGAGAATAATAAGTTAATCAATATTTTTGAAAATGAAAAAAATAAAATATCTATTTTAAAATTTGTGCCAGCTTCGGGAGCAGCAACAAGGATGTTTAAATTTTTGTATAAGTTTTTAAACCAATACAATCCTGAACATGAAAGCATAAACTCTTATATTAATAATCAAAGCAGTAAAGACCTTTATATCTTTTTTGTAGGTCTAGAAAAATTTCCTTTTTATAATGAAGTCATGGACAAGATCAATGCATCTTATCCTAATTTCAAATCTTTTAATATCAATGATAAGTCATTGCTTTATGTAAAAACAATGCTTCATGAAAACATGCTTAATTATGGTAACTCACCAAAAGGACTATTACCTTTTCATGAATATAAAAATAATGTAATATCTACTGCTTTTGAAGAGCATTTGTATGAATCTGCTTTATATTCTTCAACAGAATCCAATGCTAAACTTCATTTCACAATTTCAGAAAAATACAAGAATAAGTTTAAGGAAGAATTTAATAGAATAGAAAAAAAGGTTGCAAATAAAACTGCTACTCAATTTGATATTTCTTTTTCATATCAAAAAGAATCTACAGATACTATTGCAGTAACTCTAGATGATAAACCTTTTAGAAATAAAGATGGTTCTTTATCATTTAGGCCATCAGGTCATGGAGCATTATTAGAAAATCTAAACGATCTGGATGCCGATATCATTTTCATTAAAAATGTTGACAATGTTGTTGTGTATAAGTACAAAGATGAGGTTGCTAAATACAAAAAAATATTAGCAGGCGTCTTAATAAATCTACAACATCAAATATTCAAATTTTTAGAAGATATTGAGAATCAATTAATTGATGAAGATAAAATTATAACAATATCGGAATTCCTGTCAAATAAGCTAAATATTAAAATTTCAGACGATTTCCATAAATACAGAAAAAAATATCAAATTGAATATCTTAAAGAAAAGCTAAATAGACCCATAAGAGCTTGTGGCATGGTGAAAAATGAAGGAGAACCAGGCGGAGGTCCTTTTTGGGTAAAAGATGAAAACGGAATTATTTCACTTCAAATAATAGAATCTGCTCAAATAAATACCAAGAACAAAAGACAAAAAGAAATTCTTAAAAAGTCAACTCATTTCAATCCAGTTGATCTGGTTTGTGGAGTAAAAGATTATAAAGGCAAAAAATTTGATCTCACTAAATTCGTAGACCCTAATGCTGCATTTATAACTAAAAAAACACAATCTGGCGTTGAAATTAAAGCTCTGGAACTTCCAGGATTATGGAATGGCAGTATGTCTAATTGGAATACCATTTTTGTAGAAGTTCCGCTTATTACGTTTAATCCAGTAAAAACAGTAAACGATTTATTAAAAGCACCTCATCAAATTAAAGAGTAATGTTGGATGAAGATGCTTTGATTAATGAACTATCTTTTAAAGCAGTTAGAAGTTCAGGTGCTGGTGGTCAGCATGTTAATAAAGTATCTTCAAAAGTTGAATTATCTTTTAATCTAAACGAATCTTTATCCTTAAACGAAAACCAAAAGGAACTACTTTTTAAAAATTTAAATACTAAACTTTCAAAAGAAGGAATTCTTGTGTTAAACTGTGATGAAAGCAGAAGTCAGCACAAAAATAAAACTATTGTCATCAATAGATTTTTAGAGCTAATAATAAAAGGGCTTATTGTTCCTAAAAAGAGAAAAAGGACAA
>JARRKS010000004.1:0-15640 GCA_037387865.1 Flavobacteriaceae bacterium | reverse complement strand
AAAAAACATTGCAAAATGCTGAAGGAGGTCATGATTGGTTTCATACGCTTCGTGTGTTCAATAACAGCCAGCTTATTGCTAAAACAGAAAATGTTGACAAACTAGTAATTTCATTAGGTGCTTTATTGCACGATATCGCAGATAGTAAATTTTATGATGGTGACGAAACTATCGGTCCAAAGATAGCACGCGAATTTTTATTCAAACATGATGTCGATTCGGCAGTTATTGAGCATGTTGTGAAGATTGTAGAAAACATATCGTTTAGAGGCGGAAACACTAAACAAGAATTTAAATCGAAAGAATTGGATGTAATTCAAGACGCTGATCGTCTTGATGCCATTGGAGCTATTGGTATAGCCAGATGTTTTAATTATGGAGGCTATAAAAACAGAGCCATTTTTGACCCTAACATTTTACCCAAAATGAATATGACCAAAGAAGAATATAAAGCTTCAACAGCTCCAACAATTAATCATTTTTATGAGAAATTACTACTAATAAAGGACAGAATGAATACTAAAACAGGAAAACGAATTGCTCAAGAAAGACATAGGTTTATGGAACAATTTTTAGATCGTTTTTATGCGGAATGGGATGGTACAAAATAAACCTTATCATTTAATCTTTATTGATATATTAGTCTAATTATCAAATACTAGTCTTCTGATTAACAAACAAAAAAGGCTAAAATAAAACATATGTTAGGTAATATGTATGTTTTTGCATTAAAACTTCATACATACTTTTGCTTTGATAAATATTCAAATTTAAAAGCATGAAAATGACAATTAAAAAAAGTGATTTGAAAATTATACTTAATATAATATTGCATTTTTAACATTACCTATAATAACTGGAATTTTACTGATTTTGTTCAGATTGAGATAACCATATATTAAATGAATTGTATTATAATTATAGGAACGTATTAGTTTTCTTTTGCAACTTCTAATGCTGTTAATTTATATTCTAATATAGATAACTCTTCTCCGAATTGTATAATTTGATCAACTGATAAATTACTATTTGAATTTATCAATTTCACTATACTATTAATCTTAACATTATAGTAATTTATGGTCCTATCAATTTTATTTTCCTCCATAAATCTATTTTATTGAATAAAGCGTTTCATTTCGCTCCTATATTTTGAGGCGCTTTTACCAGTTATTTCCTTAAAAAGCTTATTAAAATGTGAAAAATTATTAAATCCACATTCAAAACATATATCTGTAATACTGGATTGCTTTTCCAATAAAAGTTTCGTGGCATGCACCACTCTGTACTCATTAACAAGTTTGGTAAAGGTTTTTCCAGTGGCTTTCTTAAAATATCTACAGAATGATGGAACAGTCATACTCACTTTATCAGCTATTTCTTCAAGGCTTATATGATTTTTAAAATTGTTATTAATATGCTTAAAAATTATGTCAATTTTCTCACTATCCTGAGGTTTAGTTTCAAAAGCAAATCCATCAACATTCAATAATGTATAATCTTCAGTAGTAGCTAGATCATTAAGTACATCTAATAAACTTAAAATACGTTTTAGACCTTTTTCCTCAACAAGTTTTTCTATTTTAGGACCAACTACTGTTTTTATTCCAGGTCTAAACAAAATCCCTTTTTTTGCGCGCTCAAACATTAAAGAAATATCAGTAGCTTCGGGTTTATTAAAAAACTCATCACCTAAAAAGTCTTCTTTAAACTGAACAATGGTTTCCGTTCCTCTTGCAGTTAATCTATCCGTAAAACCGTTATGTGGTAAATTGGAGCCTATCAAGATAAGCTGGCTGTTGTTAAAATAAGATAAATGGTTACCAATATGTCTCTTACCACGACCTTTGTTTACATAAACAAGTTCTATCTCTGGATGAAAATGCCAAAAAGCCTTATTTATCTCTCTGTTTTCCGTATGTTGCCTGACTAATAAAGAGCTCCCAAAGCTAGGGCTAATCTTTTCATAGGCAGGTTTACTAACTATCATAATGGGGTAATTAACAACAAAAATAAGGTTAAATTGTTTAAAACATCTGTGTAAATTTAACTGTTTTATATACTATATTAACTTAACATGAAATTAATGTGGTTTTTAAGGTTAATTTAGATTACAAATCAGCCAAATCTGTTGTTTTTTAAACTTGCAATTCGCTCTACATTTGTCTTGTAAAACATTTAAAAAACCAAATCATGAAAAAAACAATCAAAAAAGGTATCGTATTAGCAATGCTATTTGCAACAATACTTGGAAACGCAAAAGAAGGTAAATCAATTCCTTCAAAGGAAATGATCAAGAAAACAAGCTTAACCCTAAACAATGTAAAAGAAGGTGAAAAGCTAGTTATAAAAGATAATAATGGTTTAACAATTTACAAAGAGTTAATCCAAGAATCTGGAACTTATTATAAAGGTTTTGATCTCACATCTTTACCTGATGGTAATTACTATTTTGAACTTGATAAGGATGTTGAAATCAAAACAATTCCCTTTAAAGTAACATCAAATAGTGTGGTTTTTGATAAAGAAGAAGAAAACTCTGTTTTTAAGCCAATTATTAGAGTTGATGGGAAACGTGTTCTGGTTTCAAAATTATCTTTAGAATTAAACCCTATGAGCATAAAATTCTACGAGATAACTTCTGAAGGCTCTAAATTAGTACATTCAGAAACCATTGAGAACACAAAAATTATTGAAAGAATTTACAGATTGGCTGAAAAATCAAAATCTGATTTTAAAATTATTATAAAATCTGAAGGAAGAGAATTTGTTGAATACATTAATATTTAATTAGTGTCATTCTAGTTTAGTTTGTTAGTAAAAAAGGGCTGTAGTTCAGCCCTTTTTTTATTTAAAACAGTTTTAGTTGTCCTGTTTTGTATTGTTCATGTAAAGCGTTGTTAAGTTTTGGCATAGCTTTGTTTTTAAAATACTTTCTTCTTGCTAAAGCCAGTGTTTCATTTATTTGTTGTGCAATTTTACCTTCTCCTCTCATTCGTGTTCCATAACGCGAATCGTTGAGTTGTCCTCCATGACAATCTTCAATTTGATGCAATACCTTATCTGCTCTATCTGGCATTGTTTTTTTAATCCAATCTGTGAAAATTTCTCCAATAGCACCATTGAGTCTTACAATAGTATGACCAATAGATAAAGCACCATGTTCTGAAACTGTTTTTGCCAGAGGTAATATTTCATGACTGTTTATTGATGGAATTATTGGTGCAATCATCACATTTACAGGAATTTTGTTTTCACTTAAAACCTTTACTGTTTCCAAGCGTTTTTTTATGGTTGCTGTTCTCGGTTCTAAAATGCGTCTTATATCTTCAGTGAAAGATGTAATAGAAATGTTTACTCCAATTAAATTGTCTTTTGCCAACTGCTTCAAAATGTCTAAATCTCTTGAGATTAAAGCATTTTTAGTGATGATAGCTACAGGATGTTTATATTTTAGGAAAACCTTAAGACATTTTCTAGTTATTTTAAATTGTTGCTCTGCTGGTTGGTAACAATCTGTATTGCCAGATAACACAATAGTATGTGCTTTCCAACTTTTCTTTTTTAACAACTCTTCAAGCAACTTTGGTGCATCTTTCTTTACCAGAATGCGTCTTTCAAAATCCAGACCTGCACTGTAGCCCCAAAACTCGTGTGAGTTTCTGGCATAGCAATAAATACAACCATGTTCGCAACCTTGATAAGGATTCATAGAATACATCATACCAACATCAGGACTTTCTACCTTATTGACAATAGTCTTTGGAAAAACAGGCAAATACATTGTTTTGTTCTTGTCTGCGCTTTCGCCTTCTTTAGTGCAATATTCCAGAAAATCATCGCGTAATTCATGGCTTAACTCAAAGAAGCGGGTTTGTGTATTAAGCTGTGCACCTCGTCCTTTTATGGCAGATTTTGGGTTCATAATAAGTAAAGTAATAAGTGAAACTTACTTCAGTATTTTGAAGCAGAGCATTAAAGTTACAAATTATTGGTTTCAAAAAATATTAAACTTTATTGGATTGATAACAAAATGGGAGATTTCCTAAACTTGACATTCTTAAAAAAATAGTCGAACTTCGTTTAACCACTGATATAAACAATTAAAACAGGTTTATATCAAAAGATTAGCCTTCATTAGAACAAAGAAAAACCAATGATAAAATTCTTTAGGAAAATTCGACATAAGTTATGGATAGAAAATAAAGTGCGTAAATATTTGCCTTATGCAATTGGTGAAATAGCTTTGGTGATGATCGGTATCTTACTTGCGCTTCAGGTGAATAATTGGAATGAAAATCGAAAAGATCGAAACACTGAAAGTATCATACTTCACAATTTGTTATCGGATATGGAAGAAAATATAAAGCAAATAAGACGTAAAATAGGTGGTTGCAACAGAAGTCAAAATGTACTTATCACTAAAAGGGAATTATTCAATTTCCCTGCTGAACAAGTGACCAATTCAAATTTAGACACCTTGATTCATGCCATAAATAATAGAAGTTCCTTTGACCCTTATGTTGGAACTCTTAATGAGTTATTGAATTCAGGAAGTATAAATGTCATTAAGAATGAAGATTTGAGAAGGTTGATTTCTTCTTGGTCAAGTTATCTAGATGAGGTTCGTCAGGAAGAAGATGAGGTAGATATTATGCTAAATGATTATGTGATTCCATACCTAATTGAGAATGCAGCTATGGCCGACTGGATGAGTCTAGGAAATTATGGAGGCTTTGTAAATTTCAAAAATTATCACAAAGGGTACAAAACAAGGATGTTAACCGACCTGCGATTTGAGAATCTCGTTAATTATAGTATTTCACGTAATAAATGGTTAATTCTTCGATACACTCGTATGGAAGAATATCTTCAAGAATTAATCGAACTCATAAAGTCTGAATTAAATTAAGCTACTTAAACCCAAACATAGCATCTGTCAGGAAACGACAATTAGTTTATTACAATATTCATTCGAAGGGAAATAATAATAACGAAAGGCTAAGAAAAGTTATGTTGATCATAGCTGGCAAGAGACAGCTACATCGCATAGCCCAGCCGTTAAACGAAATTTAAAAATTATTCCCCAGGAAAATTGGCCTTACGTTTTTCTAAAAAAGCAGTCGTGCCTTCGGTAAAATCTTTGGTGCCAAAACAATTACCAAATTCTTCAATCTCTATATCAAATCCATTAATGCCTTCTGTATAATTTGCATTAACCGCTTTTATAGCAGAACCAACAGCAACAGAGGAGTTTCTTGCAATCTTTGAGGCTATCTTTTGAGCTAATGGTATGAGCTCTTCTTGTGTGGTAACATGGTTTACCAAACCATAATTTAAAGCTGTTTGTGCATCTATCATCCCTGCTGTCATGATCATTTCCATAGCCCTGCCTTTCCCAACCAATTGAGGTAATCTTTGTGTGCCGCCATAACCTGGTATCACACCCAATGATACTTCCGGTAATCCCATTTTGGAATTATCACTGGCTATTCTAAAATGGGTTGACATTGCTAATTCCAATCCTCCTCCTAATGCAAACCCGTTAATGGCTGCAATGACTGGCGTGGATAGGTCCTCAACAAAATCAAACAATAATTCATGTCCTTTTTTAGACAGCTTTTTACCCTTTTTGACATTAAAATGTGCAAACTCGCTAATATCTGCGCCAGCTACAAAGGCTTTTTCTCCACTGCCTGTTACAATAATTACTTTGGTGTCCCTATCTTCATCTGCTTCTTCAAATGCATCATGTAGTTCTTGAATAGTTTCTTGGTTTAAGGCATTTAATTTGTTGGGTCTGTTTATGGTAATGATTGAAATGTCGTCAATATTTTTAACCAGAATATTATTATAACTCATAATTTAAGATTTTGGAAATGTAACTTTAAATGTAGTACCTATATCTTTTTGTGATGTGAACATGATTGTGCCATTATAGGTCTCGACGATATTCTTAACCATTGCTAAACCTAGTCCCATACCACTTGTTTTGGTCGTGAATTTAGGCTCAAAGACCTTATTTCTGTTATCTTCAGAAACACCAACGCCATTATCTGCTACAGTAATAGTAACATTATTCTCATCTGAAGCCACTAGAACAACTATTTTTGGTTCTTTCTTTATTGGCATAGCTTGAATGGCATTTTTAACCAAATTGGTTTCTACTCTTATTAATTGTGTTCTATCAAATTTTGCAATAATTTCCTTTTCGGTAGATTGAAACTCAATATAATTCTCACTGAAAATGTCTAAAGCCAGTTTTACAATGTTAACCACATTTAAGGTTTCATTTTGTTGAGCAGGCATCTTGGCAAAATTCGAAAATGCAGAGGCAATGGAACTCATTGTGTCTATTTGCTGAATAAGTGTGTTAGTATATTCTTTAACTCGTTTATTAATATCTGGATCTTCAGGATCAAATTTACGTTCAAAGTTTTGAACGCTTAATCTCATAGGTGTTAATGGGTTTTTAATTTCGTGAGCTACTTGCTTTGCCATTTCTCTCCATGCTTGTTCACGCTCGCTTCTTGCTAGTTTTATCGCACTGTCTTCAAGCTCGTCAATCATACTGTTATAAGAATCAACTAATATTGAGATTTCTTCACTCGCTTCAGTAATTTCTATTTTTTCATTTTGCTTTTCCAGCCTAGTTGCTTTAATTTTATCACTTATCTGTTTAAGAGACTTGGTGATGTACTTTGAAAGTAAAAAAGCAATGATAATTCCAGTAATTAAAACCAAAAGGTATACATAACCAAGACGCTCTAAAAATTCGTTTAATTCTTTAGAAAGGAAATCATCATCTTCAAGGTACGGTAAGTTTAAAATTGCAAGCGGTTTAAACTTTTGGTCTGTAATATATGTGTAGGAGGATTGAAATATCTTATCGTTTTCTTTTCTTTTCTCAACGTATCGTCTATCAACAGACTCTGATAATACATTTAAAACCTCTGCCGATAGACATTTTGCAATGGTATCTTGCACCAAAGCAGCTTTTGATGATATCAGAAGCGAACCTTCTAAATCATACATGTTTATTTGAAGACTATGAATATCTGCAATCTCATATATTTTATCCTTAAAAATTAATGGAATATTTTCGGTTTTAGTCTCATAAGTATTTTCTCTACCTCTAATAATAAAATTGATATGCGCTGTAATGTTTTTCTCTTTACGTTCAAGCCTTTGTTCGTGATAGTCTTTAGCTTCTTCGCTATATTGATAAATAGCCACGGCAGCAATTAGTACTGAAGCAAATACTACAAGGAGTATCATGGCAATAAATATGCGATTACGTAAGGAAAGATTTTTAAGATTCATTCAAAAAAATATTGATATAAATATAGCAATAATCACACCAATAATATCAAGCGTCAGGATTATTAGAACGGAAGTTTTTGTATAATTTAAACCCAAGGAAAATTAGCATTGTCAACACAATAATTCCGATGATACCAAATATCCAATTTAAAGCATTTTTTAAAATAGCTAGAAAAATAACGGCAAATAAAATAAACGTAGCTCCTTCATTCCACAACCTCATAAAATTAGAAGTTCGCTTTATCACATTGTTTTGAAGTTCTTTATAAAATTGATGTGTTTTTAAATGATATATTATCAATAAAAAAACAAAAAGTAACTTTACAATCATCCATCCCTGTTGTAGCCAGTAAGGTTGCAATATTAACAACCAAATAGCAAAAATAGTGGCTAAAATTGCTGAAGGCCAGGTAATGATGTTCCATAATCGTTTTGCCATGATTTTTAGTTGATTACTTAATATTTCTTTATCTGGAGAAGGTTTTTCCTGGGCTTCAATATGATAAATAAATAGTCTAGGAATGTAAAAAAGTCCAGCAAACCATGTGATAACAAAAATGAGGTGTAACGATTTTATATAGTAATAGTATTCCATACTTTTTAAAAATAAAATTAATTCTTAATCAATTTAAAATGTTCTTTAATCCATTTAGAAAGCAAGCTGGCCCATTCGTCATCATCATTTAAACATGGAATTGTAGTAAATGTTTCGCCTCCCATTTCTTCAAATATTTCCTTGCCTTCCATGGCTATTTCTTCAAGTGTTTCCAAACAATCACTAACAAATGCTGGAGTTACAATGGCCATATTTTTTGTGCCTTGCTTGCCTAAACGCTCAATAGTTCTATCTGTATATGGTTGTAACCATGGATCAAAACCTAAACGTGACTGAAAGGACGTTGAAAACGTTCCTTCTTTGAGTTGCAATTTTTCAGCAACCAATCTGGTAACTTCCAAACATTGATGTCTGTAACAAAATTGATGTGCTTTACTCGGTGTAATGCAACAACTCCCATCAATTTTACAATGGGATTTGGTGACATCACTTTTTCTAATATGTCTTTCAGGAACACCGTGGTAAGAGAACAGTAAATGTTCATAGTTTATTCCTTTAAGATGCTCTTTTATACTGTTTGATAGTACTTCTATATAATCTGATTTATTATAAAATGCAGGAACAGAGCTTAATTTTAAATCTTGGAAATACTCTTTCCTTAATTGCTCTGCTAACACTAAAATAGTTTCTGTGGTAGCCATGGCGAATTGTGGATATAAAGGAAACAGCAAAACTTCTTCTACACCTTTATCTACAAGCTCTTGAATACCTTTTTTAATGGTCATACTTCCATAACGCATAGCTAATGCCACAGGTTCTTCAAGTTGTTTTTGTACTTTCTTCTTTAAACGTTCTGAAATCACTATAAGCGGAGAGCCTTCTTCCCACCAAATTTTTTTATACGCTGCTGCTGAAGCTTTTGGTCGCGTCTTTAAAATTATTCCTCTAACCAATAATGCTCTTGCTGTATATGGGATATCTATTACACGTTCATCCATTAAAAATTCTCCTAGATACTTTTTTACATCTTTTGGACTGTAGCTATCTGGAGAACCTAAATTGACCAATAAAACACCTTTTTTCATATATTTTTTTCAGCCTTTGATTGATGATTTAGCTTTGTATTTTCATTATCGCAATATTCTTGAAAAATTCCACAAGAAACTGTAGGACGAACTAATGAATTTGAGGTTTTATACTTTGTTAACGCTTCAATTTCTAAAGTTAAATATTTCATTTAATACAATTTTAATTTATGGATTGTGCATATTTTTTAGGAGTTGTTCCATATTTCTTTTTAAAAGCCGAAATAAAATGACTTGCTGTACTATAGCCAACCTTAAGACCAACTTCATTGACATTGTTTTCTCCAGATTCTAATAATTTTCTGGCTACTTCCATTTTATAATCAAATAAAAAACTAAAAACAGAATCGCCGTAAATTTGTTTGAATCCTTCTTTAAGCTTTTTTAAACTTAATTGTATTTCGTCTGCAAGTTCTTGTAAGGTTGGAGGTTCTGCCATTCTTGTAATAATAATGTCTTTAGCTTTTCTAATCTTTATAACATTAGTCTCATCAACCAAAAATGGACATTGTTCAATATTAGTATCTTCACTTCTATTAAAGTAAAGACTTAAAAGTTCATAAGTTTTCCCTTTAAAATATAAAGTCTTGATTGACTGATTGAGATTAAAGTTAATGAGTTGATTAAGAACAATAGCCATGGAAGGTGTTATTTTTCCGTCTTTGTAATATTTCTTTCCTTTGTTTTCAGGACTCAAAAAAGTAATATAATCTGCTTCTAGAGAAAATAAACCATGGAATTTCTTTATAGATATTATAGCTGTGAGTAACCAAGAGTTAGGATTAATCTCAAGGTTTATAGGTAATTCACGGTTAGGATTATACAATAACAATGAGTTTTCTTCAAGAATGTCCAAAGTATAGTTCCCATTATTAAATTTAAATTTACTCGAACCTTTTACGCAAAAATGAAATTGGATAAAATTAGAACCAACATTTCTTGACACATATTGTTCCTCGTTACTCGTATTTTTAAACGTAAGTACTTCAAAATCATTATCTACTACAACTTTTGATAAAGAACTTTCTGCGTTATTTTTTTGAAGTAAATTCACACTATTATCATTTGTGTTATTTAGATTCATTCTATGTTAAGCGTCTTAAATATATTGAATTCACTACAAAAATACTATAAATATGAAATAAACAATGTGAAACTTTACAAAAAACCATCAACGACACTAATAGTTCTTCCAGCGTTATTTTTTTAAGATAAAGGCTTTTAAATTTGTTCATTCGTTTTCATTCATGATCATTATATGAATCATACAACAACAAAAGGAAATTCTTTTTACGGCATTGGGTTAAGCTATAAAAAAGCTGATGCAGAAATTAGAGGCAAGTTTAGTTTAGATGAAAAGACCAAACACGTTCTACTTGAACAGGCGAAAGAAAACAAGATTGAGAGTCTTATAATTGCTTCAACTTGTAATAGAACAGAAATATATGGTCATGCGCAACATCCATTTCAATTAATAAAGCTGTTATGTGATAATACAAAAGGAACAGTTGAAGAGTTTCAAAAGGTAGCGTATGTTTACAAAAACAAAGAAGCTATCTCACATATGTTTAGAGTTGGTTCTGGGCTTGACAGTCAAATTCTTGGTGACTTCGAGATAATCTCCCAATTAAAAGCCAGCGCTCGAGTTTCAAAAAAATATGGTTTGCTGAATACATTTTTAGAACGCCTAATAAATGCTGTAATTCAAGCTAGTAAGCGCATAAAAACGGAAACCAATATTTCATCTGGTGCAACTTCGGTTTCATTTGCATCTGTACAATATATTCTTAAGAATATTGTAGATGTGTCTTCTAAAAATATTTTATTATTTGGTACAGGTAAAATAGGAAGAAACACGTGCGAAAATCTTGTAAAACATACTAAAAACAATCATATAACACTAATTAATCGCACTAAAGATAAAGCTGAAAAAATTGCTGGAAAGTTTAATTTGATTGTTAAAGACTATGGTGATCTACAAGAAGAAATAAACAAAACCGACATACTTATTGTTGCAACTGGAGCTCAAAACCCAACAATTGACAAACACATTATACAAACCAATAAAGCTCTTCTAATATTAGACTTGTCTATACCGAAAAATGTGGATGAAAATGTTAAAACGTTGGAAAATATATCATTAGTTCATTTAGATCATTTGTCTCAAATCACAGATGAAACATTAGAAAATAGGAAAGCTCATATCCCTTTGGCTGAAGGTATAATCAATGAAATTATGTCTGAATTTATTTCGTGGTTAGAAACTAGAAAGTTTGCCCCTACAATACACGCTCTAAAGGGTAAATTATTAGAGTTTAAATATTCTGAATTGGAAACGCAAAGAAAAAGAATATCAAATTTTAACGAAGAGCAAGCAGAATTAATTAGCAACAATATTATTCAAAAAATAACCAATCATTTTGCACACCATCTTAAAGACGACGAATTTCCAACAGACGAAAGCCTTGAACTAATTAAAAAGGTATTTCAACTTGAAAGTGCCACAGAATGAAAACTATTAGAATAGGTACTCGAGATAGTCAATTAGCACTTTGGCAAGCAAAGATCGTACAAAATCAACTTGAAGCATTGGGACATAAAACTGTTCTTGTGCCATTAAAATCTGCCGGAGATTTAGTACTCGACAAACCGCTTTATCAATTCTTATCTCAAAAAGATGCTATCATTGCTACTGGAAGCTTACGTAGAAGAGCACAATGGTTAAATCGCTATCCAACACATAGCATTGTTGATTTAAGGGGTAATGTAAATTCCAGATTGCAGAAATTGGAAAACAATGAAGATTGGAATGGCGCTATTTTTGCTGCTGCAGGTTTGGGAAGGTTAAAAATAAGACCCGAAAACTCGGTCAATTTAGATTGGATGACTCCTGCACCTGCTCAAGGAGCAATTATGGTTACAGCCTTGAAAGATGACGAAGAAATTCGAACTATTTGTGCGGAAATTAACCACGAAGAAACTGAAATCTGTACAACCATAGAGCGTGAATTTTTAAATTTACTTGAAGGAGGATGTACAGCTCCAATTGGCGCATTGGCTTTTATAAAAAACGAAGAAGTTAATTTTAAAGGCGTTCTATTGAGCTCTGACGGAAGTAAAAAAATAGAAGTTACCCGTTCTGAAAAATTAGGCGATCATCAAAACATTGCAAAATTTGCATCTGATTACATTATTGAGCACGGAGGAAAGCGACTTATGGATGATATCAAACTCATCGGTAAAAAGGCAAATATATATTCTACTAAAAAGTTAACAGAGGCTCAAAAGTTCTTGTTTAATAAAGATTTGGTTGTAGAAAGTAATGATGCCATTAAAATCAGTCTAAACAGAATCCCAATAACGCTTTTGAAGTCGCCAATTAAAAACGTTATAATTACTAGTAAAAATGCTGTTGAAGCAATTTTAAATAATTGCCCAGCAGAAGATTTAAAATTCAAAAATATATATTGCGTGGGGCGCCGCACCAAGTGCATGATTGAAGATAAAATTGGTCAAGTAAAACATTCCGCAAAAAATGCCAAAGCTTTAGCTGAATACCTTGTTGAATTTGTAGAAGGCACTGAAGTAACCTATTTCTGTAGCAATTTGAGATTAGATGATTTACCAAAGATTTTAAGTGAAAATAATATAACTGTCAATGAAGTTGAAGCCTACCAAACTAAATATGATTCTATAAAAATAGATTCAAATATAGAAAGTGTATTATTTTATAGCCCTTCAACAGTTCAAGGGTTTTTAAAGAAAAACAAGGCAGGAAGTATTGCTTTTTGTATTGGAGAGACCACTGCAAAAGAAGCTTCAAAACATTTTAAAGAGGTTTATACTGCAAAAATTCCAACCGTTGAAAGTGTCATTGAATTAGTAAACAAACATTATATATAATAAGTTTAAGGCAAATATAACATGATAAAAAACGATTTATTTTTAAAAGCATTAAAAGGTGAAACTGTTGAGCGTCCACCTGTTTGGATGATGAGACAAGCTGGTAGATATTTGCCAGAATTTATTGCTATTAGAGAAAAATATGATTTTTTTACGCGTTGCCGTACACCAGAATTAGCTAGCGAAATCACGGTTCAGCCTATTAGAAGGTTTGGAATGGATGCAGCCATTTTATTTTCTGATATTTTGGTTATTCCCCAAGCTATGAATATTGAGGTACAAATGAAACCAAATTTCGGGCCTTATTTACCTAATCCTGTGAGAACTCAAAAAGATGTAGATAATGTTATTGTTCCAGATGTAAAGCAAGAGTTAGATTATGTATATCGAGCCATAAAAGCAACTAAAGAATTACTTAACAATGAAATTCCTTTAATAGGTTTTGCTGGTTCTCCTTGGACAATTCTCTGCTATTGTGTGCAAGGTCAGGGCAGTAAAACTTTTGATAAAGCCAAAGAGTTTTGTTTTACAAATCCAGTTGCTGCATACCAACTGTTGCAAAAAATAACAGATACTACTATAGCCTATTTGAAAGAAAAAGTAAAGGCTGGTTGTAACGCTGTTCAAATTTTCGATTCATGGGGCGGTATGCTTTCTCCAACTGATTATCAAGAATTTTCTTGGCAATATATCAATCAAATTATTGAAGCTTTAAAAGATGATGCTCCGGTAATTGCCTTTGGGAAAGGATGTTGGTTTGCATTACATGAAATGTCAAAATCTAATGCCTCTGCTTTAGGAATAGATTGGACTTGTTCTGCAAGAAATGCAAGGTATTTGACAGGTGGCAATATCACACTTCAAGGAAATTTTGACCCTTCAAGGTTATTATCTCCACCGTCTGAAATTAAGAAAATGGTGAGACAAATGATTGATGAGTTTGGTAAAGATAAATATATAGTCAATCTTGGTCATGGTATATTGCCAAATATCCCTTTGGAAAATGCAAAAGCATTTGTTGATGCAGTAAAAGAATATGAAACAGTCTATTAAGCCTAAAAATGAAAGATCTTATTCAGAAATATAATATTCCAGGGCCTCGTTACACGAGTTATCCTACAGTCCCATTTTGGGATGAAAAAGGGATTTCTGAAAATGCTTGGAAAATATCAGTTTTAAAAGCATTTAATGAGAGTAATGATTCTGAAGGAATTAGCCTATACATACATTTACCTTTTTGTGAAAGCTTATGCACGTTCTGTGCTTGCCATAAACGAATAACCATACAACATAGCGTTGAAGAACCTTATATAGATACTGTTTTAAAAGAATGGGAAATTTACTGTGATCTATTAGGTGATCGACCAAAAATTAGGGAAATCCATTTAGGTGGTGGTACTCCAACTTTCTTTTCATCGGAGAATTTAGAAAAACTTATCAATGGGATCTTTAAGAGAGCAGATAAGTTTTCTGAATTTGAATTAAGTTACGAAGGGCATCCCAATCATACCACAAAAGAACAGCTACAAACCCTATACAATTTAGGCTCAAGAAGAAACAGTTTTGGTATTCAAGATTACGATCCAATTGTTCAAAAGGCCATTCATAGAATTCAAAGCTTTGAACAGGTTAAAAAAGTTCATAATCTTTCAAGAGAGATTGGATACACATCTATTAGCCATGATTTAATTTTTGGACTTCCATTTCAAACTGAAAACTCAATTAGAGATAGTATTAAAAAAACTATAGAATTAAAACCTGATAGAATTGCTTATTATAGTTATGCTCATGTGCCATGGATAAAAGGTGTTGGACAAAGGGGTTTTGATGAAAAAGATTTGCCTAAAGATGAAGAGAAGCGTTACTTATACGAATTAGGTAAAGATTTGTTTTTTGAAAACGGTTATGTTGAAATTGGAATGGATCATTTTGCGCTTCCAACAGATTCACTTCACAAAGCCATGCAAAATAAAAAGTTACATCGTAATTTTATGGGTTACACCTCTGGAAAAACACAATTAATGATTGGTTTGGGCATGTCCTCAATTAGTGATTCTTGGTATGGATTTGCTCAAAACGAAAAAAAGGTAGAAACTTATACTCAAAGGGTAAATCAAGGAGAGCTTCCTGTCTTTAGAGGCCATCTATTAACTGAAACCGATTTGATTATAAGAAAGCACATTTTAGATTTAATGTGTAATTTAGAGACGTATTGGAATGAAGGTTTAAACACAAAAACTAAAGCTGAAATTTTAGAGCGCTTGCAGGAAATAAAAGACGACGATTTGATAAAAGTATTTGAAGATAAGTTAGTTATTAAAGAGAAAGGACGTATGTTTGTTCGGAACATTTGTATGGCTTTCGATTTAAGACTGATTAACAAAAAACCAGAAACTAGAATTTTTTCAATGACCATTTAATTTTAAGCTATGTATCCCTTAAGACGAAATAGACGATTAAGAGCTAACGAAGTAATTCGTTCTTTGGTTCGTGAAACTATTATTACCCCTAATGATTTTTTAGTACCTCTTTTTGTTGTAGAAGGAAAGGGTATTAAAGAAGAAATAGCTTCAATGCCTAACTACTTTAGATTTAGTTTGGACTTACTGGAAACAGAAGTGAAAGAGCTTTGGGATTTAGGTTTAAAAGCAATCTTACTATTTGTAAAAGTTCCTGATGCCATTAAAGATAACAAAGGAACCGAAGCATTAAATCCAAACGGTTTGATGCAACGTGCTATTAAAACCGTTAAAAATGCATGACCAGACCTGCT
>JARRKS010000003.1:0-13720 GCA_037387865.1 Flavobacteriaceae bacterium | reverse complement strand
CTTTTTCTACTTGCATATAACTTAACTCTAACGGTGTTTTTCTACCGAAAATCTTAACCATTACTTCAAGTTTACGCTTTTCCTCATATTATTAAATCTGTTACCAATGTAATCGGTTTTTTGGGAGAGACAAAAGGAGGAGATCCAGTACCATTACGTCAATCTGAAGTGAATAGAATGTTAGGTAAAGTAGATGAGTTGTCAGTAGAAGGTGATTTAAATGTTGCAATTCCGTTTACTAAAGGAGAAACGGTAAAGGTAATAGATGGACCTTTCAATGGTTTTGATGGTACTATTGAAAAGATAAATGAAGAAAAGCGTAAACTTGAAGTAATGGTTAAGATTTTCGGTAGAAAAACACCGTTAGAGTTAAGTTATATGCAAGTAGAAAAAGTATAATAATTGTTACACAAAGATAAATGTATTCTTATGCTTCCAATTTTAAGATATACATTAAACTAAATTATTAAAAATGGCAAAAGAATTAGGTAAAGTAGTTAAGTTACAAGTTCGGGGAGGTGCTGCGAATCCGTCGCCACCGGTTGGACCCGCTTTAGGTGCTGCTGGAGTTAATATCATGGAGTTTTGCAAGCAATTTAATGCAAGAACCCAAGATAAATCAGGTAAAGTATTACCAGTTGTAATTTCTGTTTACAAAGACAAATCATTTGACTTTGTAATCAAGACTCCGCCAGCAGCTGTACAATTATTGGAAGCGGCCAAGGTGAAAAAAGGTTCAGGTGAACCAAACCGAAAAAAAGTAGCTAAAGTTTCTTGGGATCAGATTAAAACTATTGCAGAAGACAAAATGGTAGATTTAAACGCATTTACAGTAGAATCTGCTATGAAAATGGTTGCTGGTACTGCAAGATCTATGGGAATAACTGTAAGAGGAAAATTTCCAGAGTAATCTATTAAAGACATTAAGAAATGGCAAGATTAACAAAAAAGCAAAAAGAAGCTGTAGCTAAAATTGAAAAAGATAAACTTTATTCGGTTGAAGAAGCTTCAGCATTAATAAAAGAAATTACCAACACCAAGTTTGATTCTTCAATCGATTTGGCTGTGCGTTTAGGAGTAGATCCTAGAAAAGCAAATCAAATGGTAAGAGGTGTAGTATCTCTTCCACATGGTACAGGTAAAGACATGAAAGTTTTAGCATTAGTTACTCCAGACAAAGAAGCAGAGGCAAAAGAAGCTGGTGCTGATTATGTTGGATTAGACGAATACCTTGATAAAATCAAAGGTGGTTGGACAGATGTAGACGTTATAGTAACAATGCCAAGTGTAATGGGTAAATTAGGTCCTTTAGGACGTGTATTAGGTCCTCGTGGTTTAATGCCAAACCCAAAAACAGGTACAGTAACTATGGATGTTGCAAAAGCAGTTTCAGAAGTCAAAGCTGGTAAAATCGACTTTAAAGTTGATAAAACGGGAATAGTTCATGCTGCTATAGGAAAAGCATCATTTACTGCTGATAAAATTGCTGGTAATGCAAATGAATTATTACAAACATTAATCAAATTAAAACCAACAGCTGCTAAAGGTACTTATGTGAAAAGCATATATATGTCTAGTACAATGAGTCCAAGTGTTGCAGTTAATCCTAAAATTGGTTAAGTAGTTAAAAACTTTTATTATGACAAGAGAAGAAAAATCAAATGTAATTGAAGAGTTAACTGCACAATTAGCCGATAATACAAATATCTATTTAGCAGATATTTCAGGGTTAAATGCAAGTAGCACTTCAAATTTACGTAGAGCTTGTTTTAAGGCTAACGTAAAATTAGCAGTGGTTAAAAATACATTACTAGAAAAAGCAATGGAAGCTTCAGACAGAGATTTTGGAGACCTTCCTACGGTTTTGAAAGGAAATACATCAGTAATGTATAGTGAAACTGGAAATGCTCCAGCTAAAGTAATTAAAGCCTTCAGAAAAAAATCAGAAAAACCTTTATTAAAAGGAGCGTTTATAGAAGAAGCAATTTACATTGGTGATGAGCAATTAGATATGTTAGTAGATATCAAATCTAAAGAAGAATTGATAGGTGAGATTATTGGTTTATTACAATCTCCTGCTAAAAATGTTATTTCAGCACTACAATCTAGTGGTGGAAAACTTTCAGGTATCTTAAAAACATTATCTCAAAAAGAGGGATAATTAAATGAGTACGCACTTTTTACAATTATATTAAATTAAAAAATTATTAAAACGATAGAAAAATGGCAGATTTAAAAGATTTCGCAGAACAATTAGTTAACTTATCAGTAAAAGAAGTTAATGAGTTAGCTACTATATTAAAAGAAGAGTATGGTATAGAGCCTGCTGCTGCAGCTGTAGCTGTTGCTGCTGGACCTGCTGCTGGTGGTGATGACGCTGGTGAAGAGCAAACAGAATTTGATGTTATATTAAACGCAGCTGGAGCTTCAAAATTAGCAGTTGTTAAATTAGTAAAAGAATTAACTGGTCTAGGCTTAAAGGATGCCAAAGAATTAGTTGATAATGCACCAAGCCCAATCAAAGAAGGTGTTTCTAAAGATGAGGCAGAAGGTTTAAAATCTTCATTAGAAGAAGCAGGAGCAGAAGTTGAGCTTAAATAAGCTTAACTCAAGCAAAGACATAAAGGTTTAGGTCTGTCTCGTTTTTAAAACGAGATTAAGACCTAGACCATTTTGCGTATATATAAGTAAGATACGCTTTCAACATATTTTTTAATCATAATTTCGTCCATTGATGTTAGTAACACAAGCTGAAAGATTAAATTTCTCGTCTATTGTAAATAGAACAGAATACCCAGATTTCTTGGATATTCAGATAAAATCCTTCCAGGATTTTTTCCAGTTAGAAACAAAATCAGAAGAAAGAAGTAATGAAGGTTTATATAACACCTTCATGGAGAACTACCCAATTACAGACTCTCGTAATCAATTTGTTTTAGAGTTTTTAGATTACTTTATTGATCCTCCTCGATATACTATAGAAGAGTGTATAGAAAGAGGACTTACATATAGTGTTCCTCTTAAAGCAAGGTTAAAGTTGTACTGTACTGATCCGGAACATGAAGATTTTGAAACTATTGTTCAAGATGTATATCTAGGAACCATTCCTTATATGACTCCAAGTGGTACTTTTGTAATCAATGGTGCAGAGCGCGTTGTAGTTTCACAATTACACCGTTCTCCTGGAGTATTTTTCGGTCAGTCATTTCATGCTAATGGTACAAAACTATATTCAGCAAGAGTAATCCCTTTTAAAGGTTCTTGGATTGAGTTTGCTACTGACATTAATAATGTGATGTATGCATATATTGATCGTAAGAAGAAATTACCTGTTACAACATTATTTAGGGCCATTGGTTTTGAACGCGATAAAGATATTCTTGAAATATTTGATTTAGCGGAAGAGGTTAAAGCAACCAAAACAGGTTTAAAAAAGTATTTAGGAAGAAAACTTGCAGCTCGTGTATTAAAAACATGGCATGAAGATTTTGTTGATGAAGATACAGGAGAAGTTGTGTCAATTGAACGAAACGAGATTGTTTTAGATCGTGATACAGTTTTAGATAAAGAAAATATTGTTGAAATCCTCGATGCAGATGCAAAAACAATATTGTTGCATAAAGAGAATGCACAGCAAGGAGATTATGCAATTATTCATAATACACTTCAAAAAGATCCAACGAACTCTGAAAAAGAAGCCGTTGAACATATCTATAGACAATTACGTAATGCAGAACCGCCAGATGAGGAAACTGCACGTGGTATCATAGATAAATTATTCTTTAGTGACCAGCGTTACTCATTAGGAGAGGTTGGACGTTATAGAATGAACAAAAAATTAGGTCTTGATATTGGTATGGACAAACAAGTTCTTACCAAAGAAGATATCATTACTATTATAAAATATTTAATAGAGCTTATTAACTCAAAAGCAGAGATTGATGATATCGATCACTTATCAAACCGTCGTGTACGTACAGTAGGTGAGCAACTATCTTCTCAATTTGGTGTTGGTCTAGCTCGTATGGCTCGTACTATTCGTGAGCGTATGAATGTACGTGATAACGAAGTCTTTACACCAATAGATTTAATTAATGCAAAGACATTATCTTCTGTAATTAATTCTTTCTTTGGTACAAACCAGTTATCTCAATTCATGGATCAAACAAATCCATTAGCAGAGATTACACATAAGCGTCGTTTATCAGCTTTAGGACCTGGAGGTTTATCGAGAGAGAGAGCTGGTTTCGAAGTTCGTGACGTTCACTTTACACATTATGGTCGTTTGTGTCCAATTGAAACTCCAGAAGGTCCAAATATTGGATTGATTTCTTCACTTTCTGTATTTGCGAAAGTGAATTCAATGGGCTTCATCGAGACACCATATAGAAAAGTAACAGATGGTGTTGTTGATATTAAAGGTGACCCTATTTACTTGAGTGCTGAAGAGGAAGAAGAACAGCTTATTGCTCAAGCAACTGTAAAAGTTGATGACAAAGGTAAAATATTACACGAAAAAGTTATAGCAAGACAAGAAGGCGATTTCCCTGTAATAGAGCCAACTTTAGTTAATTATACGGATGTCGCTCCAAACCAGATTTCATCAATTTCAGCCTCATTAATTCCATTCTTGGAGCATGATGATGCAAATCGAGCTTTGATGGGATCAAATATGATGCGTCAAGCAGTTCCATTATTATTACCTCAAGCACCAATAGTTGGGACAGGATTAGAACGTCAAGTGGCTTCAGATTCCCGTGTTTTAATTAATGCAGAAGGAGATGGTCTTGTACAATATGTTGATGCAAACGAAATTGTTATAAAATACAATCGTACCGAAGATGAAGCTATGGTGAGTTTTGATAGTGATACCAAAACATATCCATTAGTAAAATTCAGAAAGACTAACCAAGGAACTTGTATTAACCTAAAACCTATTGTTAAGAAAGGTGATAAAGTAGTTAAAGGTCAGGTTTTATGTGAAGGATATGCTACTCAAAATGGAGAACTAGCCCTTGGTAGAAATATGAAGGTTGCTTTTATGCCTTGGAAAGGTTATAACTTTGAGGATGCTATTGTAATTTCTGAAAAAGTTGTTCGCGAAGATATTTTTACTTCAATCCATATAGATGAATATTCTTTAGAAGTTCGTGATACTAAATTAGGAAACGAAGAATTAACAAACGACATTCCAAACGTTAGTGAAGAAGCTACCAAAGATTTGGATGAGCATGGAATGATTCGTATTGGAGCAGAAGTAAAACCTGGTGATATTCTTATAGGTAAAATTACTCCTAAAGGAGAAAGTGATCCAACACCAGAAGAAAAACTTTTACGTGCAATTTTTGGAGATAAAGCAGGTGATGTAAAAGACGCATCTTTAAAAGCTTCACCTTCGTTAAATGGTGTTGTAATAGATAAGAAATTGTTTTCACGTGCAATAAAAGATAAGCGTAAGAGAGCAAAGGATAAAGAAGATACTGCACAACTTGAAACTATATACGATACTAAATTTGATGATTTAAAAGCAATTTTAGTAGAGAAATTATTTGCAATTGTTGGCGGTAAAACATCTCAAGGCATCTTTAATGATTTAGGAGAAGAAGTTCTTCCAAAAGGTAAGAAGTTCACCCTTAAAATGTTAAATGCTGTTGATGATTATACACATTTAACTTCTGGAACTTGGACCACAGATAAGCATATAAATAAACTTGTTGCGGATTTGATCCATAACTATAAGATTAAAGAAAATGACCTTCAAGGCTCATTAAGACGTGAGAAGTTTACTATTTCTGTAGGAGACGAATTACCAGCTGGAATTATCAAATTAGCTAAAGTTTACATCGCTAAAAAGCGTAAGCTTAAGGTAGGTGATAAAATGGCAGGACGCCATGGAAACAAAGGTATTGTTGCTCGTATAGTTAGAGAGGAAGATATGCCGTTTTTAGAAGATGGAACTCCAGTTGATATTGTTTTAAATCCATTAGGTGTACCATCCCGTATGAATATTGGTCAGATTTATGAGACTGTTTTAGGTTGGGCCGGACAAAAGTTAAATAGAACTTTTGCAACTCCAATTTTTGATGGTGCGACAATAGATCAAATTAATGAATTAACTGAAGAAGGTGGAGTGCCTCAATTTGGACATACATATCTTTATGATGGTGGCACAGGAGATCGTTTTGACCAACCTGCAACTGTAGGTGTTATCTACATGTTGAAATTAGGTCACATGGTTGATGATAAAATGCACGCTCGTTCAATAGGACCATACTCTTTAATAACACAACAACCTCTTGGTGGGAAAGCACAATTTGGAGGACAGCGTTTTGGAGAAATGGAAGTTTGGGCGCTTGAAGCGTATGGAGCATCAAGTACCTTAAGAGAGATCCTTACAGTTAAATCTGATGATGTTATTGGTAGAGCCAAAACTTACGAAAGTATTGTTAAAGGAGAACCAATGCCAGAACCTGGTCTTCCAGAATCTTTCAATGTATTAATGCACGAATTGAAAGGTCTAGGATTAGACATCAGATTAGAGGAATAAGAGATTATATGTTACGTCATTTTTATAAAAATGATGATTATTAAAAAGTTTATAAAATAATTCTATATTACCATATATTATGGCTAGAAAACAAGATAAGCATCAAGTACAGAGATTTAGCAAAATCTCAATTGGATTAGCATCTCCAGAATCAATATTGGCTGAATCTCGTGGTGAGGTTTTAAAACCAGAAACAATTAATTATCGTACGCATAAACCAGAAAGAGATGGGCTTTTTTGTGAGCGTATTTTTGGTCCTGTAAAAGACTACGAATGTGCCTGTGGAAAATACAAACGTATCCGTTATAAAGGGATTGTTTGTGATCGTTGTGGTGTTGAAGTTACAGAAAAGAAAGTACGTCGAGATCGCGTAGGACACATCAACTTGGTTGTGCCAATTGCGCACATATGGTATTTCCGTTCTTTACCAAATAAAATAGGTTACTTACTTGGTTTGCCGTCTAAAAAGCTGGATATGATTATCTACTACGAACGTTATGTAGTAATTCAACCAGGTAATGCAAAAAATGCCGAAGGAGATCCTTTACAAGTTATGGATTTCTTAACTGAAGAAGAATACCTAAATATTTTAGAAACGCTTCCTCAAGAAAATCAATATCTTGAAGACACAGATCCAAATAAGTTTTTGGCTAAAATGGGTGCTGAATGTTTAATTGAACTTCTTTCTAGAATAGATCTTGAATCATTATCATACGAGCTACGTCACAAGGCCAATACTGAAACGTCTAAACAACGTAAAACAGAAGCTTTAAAACGTTTACAAGTCGTTGAAGCTTTAAGAGAATCTAATAACAATAGAGAAAATCGTCCTGAATGGATGATTATGAAAGTAATTCCGGTTATTCCACCAGAATTACGTCCGTTAGTACCTTTAGATGGTGGTCGTTTTGCGACTTCAGATTTAAACGATTTATATCGTCGCGTTATTATTCGTAACAATCGTCTTAAAAGACTTGTTGAGATAAAAGCACCTGAAGTGATTTTGCGTAATGAAAAACGTATGCTACAAGAATCTGTAGATTCGTTATTTGATAACACACGTAAAGCATCAGCTGTTAAAACAGATTCTAACAGACCACTTAAATCGTTATCGGATTCTTTAAAAGGAAAGCAAGGACGTTTCCGTCAAAACCTTTTAGGGAAACGTGTTGATTATTCTGCACGTTCTGTAATTGTTGTAGGACCAGAATTAAAATTATACGAATGTGGATTGCCAAAAAATATGGCCGCTGAACTTTACAAGCCTTTTGTGATTAGAAAATTGATCGAAAGAGGTATTGTAAAAACGGTAAAATCTGCAAAGAAAATTATAGATAAAAGAGAGCCTGTAGTTTGGGATATTTTAGAGAATGTTTTAAAAGGACATCCAGTTCTTTTAAATCGTGCTCCTACGCTACACAGACTTGGTATTCAAGCATTTCAACCTAAATTAATTGAAGGTAAGGCTATTCAGTTGCATCCATTAGTTTGTACGGCATTTAATGCCGATTTTGATGGTGACCAAATGGCAGTTCATTTACCATTAGGACCTGAAGCTATTTTAGAATCTCAATTATTGATGTTAGCATCACATAATATATTGAATCCTGCTAATGGTTCGCCTGTAACAGTACCTTCTCAAGATATGGTTCTTGGTCTTTATTATATGACCAAGCAAAGACTATCTACACCAGAAGTGTCTGTTTTAGGTGAAGGATTAACATTCTATTCACCTGAAGAAGTTGTTATAGCTTATAATGAAAAACGAGTAGATTTAAATGCTACAATTAAGGTAAGAACACTTGATATAAATGAAGACGGAAAATTAGCACCAACTATTTTAGAAACAACAGTTGGTCGTGTTTTATTTAATGATAAAGTGCCACAAGCAGCTGGATATATAAATCAAGTACTTACTAAAAAATCTTTAAGAGATATTATTGGAGATGTACTTAAAGTAACATCTGTACCTGAAACAGCAGACTTCCTTGATGAAATTAAAACATTAGGATACAAGTTTGCATTCCAAGGTGGATTGTCATTTAGTTTAGGTGATATTATTATTCCGCCAGAAAAGCATACAATGATTGCTTCTGCTAATAAACAAGTTGATGGTATCATGGCAAACTATAACATGGGACTTATTACTAATAACGAACGTTATAACCAAGTAATTGATATCTGGACTTCTACAAATGCAGAATTGACTGAATTGTCTATGAAACGTATTCGTGAAGACCAGCAAGGTTTCAACTCTGTGTATATGATGCTTGATTCTGGAGCTCGTGGATCTAAAGAACAGATTCGCCAGTTAACAGGTATGCGTGGTTTGATGGCAAAACCAAAAAAATCTACAGCAGGCGGTGGTGAAATTATTGAAAACCCAATTCTTTCAAACTTTAAAGAAGGACTTTCAATTTTAGAATATTTTATTTCAACGCACGGTGCTCGTAAAGGTCTTGCTGATACAGCACTTAAAACAGCAGATGCAGGTTATTTAACACGTCGTTTAGTTGATGTATCTCAAGATGTTATTGTAAATAGTGAAGATTGCGGTACTTTAAGAGGTGTTGAAGTTTCTGCTTTAAAGAAAAATGATGAAGTTGTAGAAACTCTTGAAGAAAGAATTGTTGGAAGAGTATCTTTAGACGATGTTCACAATCCTTTAAGTGAAGAGTTATTAGTTTCAGCAGGTCAATTAATAGATGACAAAGTCGCTAAAATAATTGAAAATTCTCCTATAGAAACTGTCGATGTTCGTTCAGCTTTAACATGTGAAGCTAAAAAAGGAATATGTGCTAAATGTTATGGTCTAAATCTAGCAACCGGTAAAATGGTACAAAGAGGTGAGGCTGTTGGTGTTGTTGCTGCTCAATCTATTGGTGAACCAGGAACACAATTAACGTTACGTACATTCCATGTTGGTGGTATTGCTGGTAATATTTCTGAAGAAAATAAATTAGCTGTAAAATTTGATGGTATTGCAGAAATCGAAGATCTTAAGACAGTTAAAGGAGAAGATAGTGAAGGAAAAATTGCTGACATTGTCATTTCTCGTACTTCTGAAATTAAATTGGTAGACCCAAAAACTGGTATTAATTTAAGCACAAATAATATACCTTACGGTTCAACTATTTTTGTTAAAAATGGTGATAAGCTTTCTAAAGGTGATGTTGTTTGTCAGTGGGATCCTTATAATGGTGTAATTATTTCAGAATTTGCTGGTAAAGTAAAATATGAGAATATTGAGCAAGGTGTAACTTATCAAGTTGAAATTGATGAGCAAACAGGTTTCCAAGAAAAAGTAATTTCAGAATCAAGAAACAAAAAGTTAATTCCAACACTTCATATAGAAGATGGTAAAGGAAAAACTATGCGTTCGTACAATTTACCTGTAGGAGCTCACTTAATGATTGATGATGGAGAGAAAATTAAAATCGGTAAAGTTTTAGTTAAAATTCCACGTAAATCGGCTAAAACAGGTGATATTACCGGAGGTTTACCACGTGTAACAGAATTATTTGAAGCACGTAACCCTTCTAATCCAGCTGTTGTAAGTGCTATTGATGGCGTTGTTTCTTTTGGTAAAATTAAAAGAGGTAACCGTGAGATTATAGTAGAATCTAAATTAGGTGATGTTAAAAAATATCTGGTTAAACTATCTAATCAAATTCTTGTTCAAGAAAATGATTATATAAAAGCTGGTATGCCACTTTCTGACGGATCTATTACGCCTAATGATATTTTAAATATCAAAGGACCATCAGCTGTACAACAATATTTAGTAAATGAAGTCCAGGAAGTTTATAGGCTTCAAGGTGTTAAAATTAACGATAAGCATTTTGAAGTTGTTGTAAGACAAATGATGCGTAAAGTTAGAATTATAGATTCTGGTGATACTCTATTTTTAGAAGATCAATTGGTTCATAAGTCAGATTTTATTGAAGAAAATGATGAAATCTTCGGAATGAAAGTGGTAGAAGAAGCTGGAGATTCAGCAACTTTTAAAGCAGGACAAATCATATCACCGCGTCAATTAAGAGATGAGAATTCTGTATTGCGTCGTGAAGATAAAAATTTAGTTGAGGCTAGAGATGCAAAACCTGCAACAGCAACACCTATTTTGCAAGGTATTACAAGAGCATCACTTCAAACAAAATCATTTATTTCAGCGGCATCGTTCCAAGAAACTACTAAAGTTCTTAACGAAGCAGCAGTAAGTGCAAAAGTTGATACTCTAGAAGGTCTTAAAGAGAATGTTATAGTAGGTCATAGAATTCCTGCAGGAACTGGTATGAGAGGTTATGAAAATATCATAGTTGGTTCAAAAGAGGAGTTTGATGAAATGATGCAAGCAAAACAAGAAGTTAATTATAATTAAACACAATGAGTGACAATAAAAGCAATAAACCTAAAAAAGGACAAATTAATATTGAATTAGATGAAAAAGTTGCCGAAGGTACTTATTCTAATCTAGCAATTATTAATCATTCTGTTTCAGAGTTTGTTGTAGATTTTGTAAGTATCATGCCTGGAACACCAAAAAGTAAGGTTAAATCCAGAATTATATTAACTCCACAACATGCGAAACGTTTACTTAAAGCATTGGGAGATAATATAAACAGGTTTGAAAATGCTCATGGAGAAATTAAAGATTACGAGCAACCTCCAATACCTTTAAATTTCGGTCCGACAGGCCAAGCATAAATAAATAGAAAAGCCTATTGAAATTTCAATTGGCTTTTCTATTTAACTTAAAATTTAACTAGCTTTTTTATTATTTGCACAATACTTTAAAGCACCTGAAGGGCAACGATTAATTTGATTAATAATCTTTTGCGTTTCAGTGCCTTCCAGTTTAATCCACGGAATAACCGAAGTTCTAAAAACTTCAGATAATTCTCGAGCACAACGCTCTGCATGAATACAGATTTCGGGTTCGAAAGTTACAGTAATATCATCATTACTGAACAAGTTAGATTGTATGTCCATAAGTAGATTATTTTGGGGTTATAATCAATATGAATGTATAAATTCACCTCAATTATATGCAAAATTTTCGATATTTTACTAATTATGTGAGTTTAATGAACGAAATGTAATATATATCTTACAAAAATGTTTGAAATTTAATCAAATTCAGAAGTGAAGTGAAATTTGATGTTTGGATACTTTTGTTGAGTCATTTGTAATGAGAAAGCAGAATCTGATAAAAATACCAATTGATCTTGTTTGTCTTTAGCTAAATAACGCTGCTTTACTCTTAAAAAGTCTTGATATTCTTCACTCTTTTTATCTTCAGAAGCTACCCAACATGCTTTATGAACATTTAAAGTTTCGTATGAACATTTTGCTCCATATTCATGTTCTAATCTGTATTGAATGACCTCATACTGAAGAGCTCCTACAGTTCCAATTACTTTTCTTCCATTAAGTTCTAAAGTAAATAATTGAGCAACACCTTCATCCATTAATTGGTCAATGCCTTTATAAAGTTGTTTAGACTTCATAGGATCTGCATTATTAATATACCTGAAGTGTTCTGGCGAAAAACTAGGTATACCTTTATAGTTTATTGTTTCCCCTTCGGTCAACGTATCACCAATTTTAAAATTACCTGTATCGTGAAGACCAACAATATCGCCTGGAAATGAAACATCTACTATCTCTTTCTTTTCTGCAAAGAATGCATTAGGGCTAGAGAACTTCAGTTTTTTATTATGTCTAACATGTAAATACGGCGTATTACGTTTAAATTGTCCTGATACAATTTTTACAAAAGCCAAGCGATCTCTATGATTAGGATCCATGTTGGCATGAATTTTAAAAACAAAACCAGTAAAATCTTTTTCTTCTGGCTTTATAAGACGTTCTTCACTTTGTTTCGGTCTTGGTTTTGGAGCAATTTCAATGAAGCAATCTAAAAGTTCACGAACACCAAAGTTGTTAAGGGCTGAACCAAAGAAAACAGGTTGAAGTTTTCCGTTAAGATATTCATCTTTATCAAAAGGTGGATAGATACCTTTTAATCGTTTCTTCAATATTTTTCCGACTATCTCCACTAAAGAGATTAATATTTTTCTCCCAAATATTATAAATACCTTTAAAGTCGTAGCCCATTCCAATTGGAAAACTTAATGGCGTTATTGTAAGCCCTAGTTTTTGTTCAATTTCATCAAGCAAATCAAAAGCGTCTTTACCTTCTCTATCCAATTTGTTTATAAATACAATCATTGGAATATTACGCATCCTGCAAACCTCTACCAATTTTTCGGTTTGTTCTTCAACACCTTTGGCAACATCTATAACAACAATTACACTATCTACAGCGGTAAGGGTTCTAAATGTATCTTCAGCAAAATCTTTATGTCCAGGAGTATCAAGTATATTTATTTTTATTCCGTTATATTCAAAAGCAAGTACAGAAGTAGCTACAGAAATACCACGTTGGCGCTCAATTTCCATAAAATCGCTAGTAGCACCTTTCTTAATTTTATTGCTTTTTACCGCACCTGCTTCTTGAATAGCGCCTCCAAAAAGTAACAACTTTTCTGTTAATGTTGTTTTACCAGCATCGGGATGTGATATAATTCCGAAAGTTCTCCGTCTTTGAATTTCTTTAATAAAAAATGTTTGCCATTATTGCTTTTAAATTTTATGATAAGAATGTTATTATTTTTAATTTTCGATTGGTACTTTTACACTATGATTGAAGAACAGGTTATTCTAGTTAATGAAAAGGACGAGCAAATTGGCTTAATGCCAAAGCTTGAGGCACATGAAAAGGCATTGTTGCATCGAGCATTTTCTGTATTTATTTTTAATAACAAAAATGAGTTAATGCTCCAAAAAAGAGCAACGCATAAATATCATTCGCCTGGATTATGGACCAATACATGTTGTAGCCATCAGAGAAATGGTGAGAATAATATTGAAGCTGGTAAAAGACGGTTGCAAGAAGAAATGGGTTTTGAAACAGATCTTAAAGAGACTATTTCCTTTATTTACAAAGCACCTTTTGATAATGGCCTCACAGAACATGAATATGACCATATTTTGATAGGGTATTATAATGGCGAACCTGATATTTATTTTGTTGATGTGGCTAATTGGAAGTGGATGCCATTGTATAAAATTAAAGAGGATATGAGATTGCAACCACAGTTATATACG
>JARRKS010000002.1:0-13576 GCA_037387865.1 Flavobacteriaceae bacterium | reverse complement strand
AACTAAATTATTTAAAAAGTATTTTAAAATGCACTTTTAAACTGTTCTAAAAAGCGAATATCATTTTCACTTAATAAACGTATATCACTAATCTGATGAAGTAACAAAGCAATTCTGTCTATTCCCATACCAAAAGCAAAACCAGAATATGTTTTGGAATCAATGCCACAGTTTTCCAATACGTTTGGATCTACCATACCGCAGCCCATAATTTCAAGCCAGCCAGTTCCTTTAGTCATTTTGTAGTCGGTTTCGGTTTCAAGACCCCAATATACATCTACTTCTGCACTTGGTTCAGTGAACGGAAAGTATGATGGTCTCAAACGAATCTTTGACTTTCCAAACATCTCGGTTGTGAAGTATTGCAAAGTTTGTTTTAAATCTGCAAAACTTACGTCTTTATCAATATACAAACCTTCTACCTGATGGAAAAAACAGTGCGAGCGTGCGGAAATGGCTTCGTTTCTGTAAACTCTTCCAGGTGAAATTGTCCTTATTGGTGGTTTATTATTTTCCATGTAGCGTACCTGTACAGAACTTGTGTGTGTACGCAATAAAATATCTGGATTGGTTTGAATAAAAAACGTATCCTGCATATCGCGAGCTGGATGATGTTCAGGTAAATTCAATGCGGTAAAGTTATGCCAATCGTCTTCAATTTCTGGACCTTCACTTACATTAAAACCAATACGAGAAAAGATATCAATGATTTGATTTTTCACAATAGAAATTGGATGTCTTGCACCTATCTCAATAGGCTCACCAGGTCTTGATAAATCGCCATAAATACCTTGAACTTCATTTTTACTTTCAAGTTCAGCTTTTAAGGCATTTACTTTGTCTTCGGCAGTTTTTTTAAGCTTATTGATAGTTTGCCCAAATTCCTTTTTCTGATCGTTTGCTATATTTTTAAACTCTTTAAAATAATCGTTAAGCAAACCTTTTTTACCTAAATACTTTATTCTGAAAGCCTCAACCTCTTCTTGAGATTGTGCCTTAAACGCTTCAGCTTCGGCAATTAATTCCTTTAACTTATCTATCATGATATCGTTTCAAAACAATGCGCAAATTTAACAAAACTTATTCTATAAATTCGGATTCAACAAAATAGTTTACTATGGCTTCTTTCATCAAAACACTTTGTTCTCCAGCCTTTAAAAAAGGTAATTCTTCTTTTACCTTATAATGAGGCCAACCTTCTTCATCAACATAGTCAAATTCATAATAACCATAAGGTACCAATAGTTTGCATATAGCAATGTGCATTAAATCGAGTTTTTGATCTTTTTTGTAAGGTCTATGCAATTGCCCCAATTCTTGAACCCCTATAAGGTAGATAATAGCATCAAGATCTAATGTTTCTCCATCTGCAAATTGCATTGATAATTTTTCAACCACTAAATCCCAACGTTCTTTTAATTGATTATCTCTAGACATAATAATTTTAAAGTTGTAAAGTTAATAAACATAGTACTGACTATTATTATTTTATATTTGATATATTTCAAGTGCAAATGAATGTATTAGACATTATTTTAGGATCATTAATTCTTTTAGGGCTTATAAGGGGTTTAATGCGAGGTCTTTTTGTGGAGCTGGCTTCTATTACTGCACTTATAGTAGGTATATATGGCGCTATTCACTTTAGTGATTATGCTGCTGCTTTTTTAGAAAATAGGGTGTCTTGGGAAGAAAAATACATTAACATTACTGCATTTGCAATAACCTTTGTGATATTGGTTTTAGCTATAGCCTTGGCTGGAAAAGCCTTAACTAAAATTGCTGATTTTGCCGCTCTCGGAATTTTAAATAAACTACTTGGTGCTATTTTTGGGGCTTTGAAGGCTGGTTTTATTTTAAGTGTTATTTTAATCATTTTAACTAAAACCAATAAAACTATTCCTTTTCTTGATGATGATACTTTAGAAACTTCTGTGCTATATGCTCCTGTTAAATCTTTAGTGCCTATGGTTTTCCCAAGTATTGAAGATATTAAACAAGAGATTGAAGAAGATGACAGAGTTTGAATTTTTCTTTTAATCTAAATGATAGATCTCCATGATATTTTTAAGAATGTTCTCAAAATCTATTTTAAGATCTATAAGATTACCTGTATGAACATCAAAAACCCAACCATGTACTTTTAATCCACGATCTCTTGCTGCTTTTTGGACAGCAGCCGTTTTAATGAGGTTTACACATTGTTCTTGAACATTCAATTCTACAAGTCTATCATACTTATCTTCTTCTGAAGTTATGCCATTAAGCTCATTTTTATGAATACGATATACATCACGAATATTTCTTAACCATGGGTTTAAGATTCCTAAATCCGCCGATTGCATAGCCGCTTTTACACCTCCGCAAGCATAATGGCCGCAAACAACAACATGATTCACTTTAAGATGAAAAACAGCATATTCCACAACAGACATTACATTAAGATCTGTTCCTGAAACCATATTAGCAATATTACGATGAACAAAAGCTTCTCCTGGTCCAAGACCCATTAATTCTTCGGCAGTAACTCGGCTGTCTGAACATCCTATAAAAAGTAATTCTGGGTTTTGTCCTTTACCCAAGTTTTCAAAGTAATTTGGATCCAGAATTAATTTTTCTTTAATCCATTTTTCATTATTCTTAAATACTTGATCTAATTTCATATTGCAGGAAAAGAATTGAAGTTTATTACGCTCGCTAATGTAGTGAAATTAGCAATGCTTAACCGAGACTCATTAAAGTTCTTTAATATCTTCATTAGATATCCATCCTGATTTACCGTCGGTAAGTTTTACCTTCTTCCAATTGTTTACAGTATCTAAAATTTGAACTTTAGTGCCTTCATGAAGTTTAAAAGCTTCAGAACTTCTTAAATTAGGTTCACTTTTAACTTGCGCTTCTTTTGCAAAAACAATGGCTGGCCTATCAATTTGATCTAAATTATATTTCTTAAATGCCAAAGACAAGGTCAAAATCACCAAAAAAAGTGATAAAAAACTACCAACAAACGCCAATCTCTTCTTGCTTCCAGAATAAGTGAAATAGTAAATTAGAAAAAGAATGACAAAAAGAATGATAAATACAATTGATAGTTTTGCCCAATTTTCAAAACTAGCAAGATTAGTGATGTATTTTATAATTTTTGAAAACCCACCTTCAGGTATTACATCAATAGCATCAATGGTCATGTTTTGTGCAAATGCAATATTATTTTTTATCTCTTGATCATTTGGAGAAAGTTGAAGCGCCTTCTCATAATAATAAATACTTGGTGCAATATTATTTAACTTATAATGTGAATTGCCCAAGTTAAAATATAAAGCAGCCGAATGTTGACCTGAATCTAATATTGTTGTGTATTTGTCTATTGCATCTTGATACTTGCCTTCATTGTATAAAGCATTAGCCTCTTTAAATAAAGCTTCATTTTGCGCTATCAATATTGAAGTAAATAAGATAGCTAAAGTATATATTGTGTTTTTTAAAAAAATCTTCATCTTGTATATAGCGACTTTATCTTATTTCTTTGTCTATTACTGAAATTGTGTTGGCGGCTTTATCATAATCATTTTTCATTTCTACTTGCGTTATTGGTGTATATCTTGCCAATTCGCAGTTTTTTAATAGTGCAATAAATTCATTTATGGTTTCAGTATTTATTTGTTTTTTATTCAACAGACTAACTATTTTTTCTTTACTAAAATCTGTAGTTTCAATGTGTAATTTTGCCTTTAAATAATTATGCAATGCTTTCTCTAAAGCCACATAAAAAGCTTCCTTTTGACCTAAAGCCTTTTTTGCATTACCTAAATATTTTCTTGCTAACTTATCTGCTTTTCTAATTCTATTTCCAAAAACATCAGCCTCCATTTCCGCTTTTTTCTTTCTAATAACAATAGCCAAAGGAATAGCCAAAAGGGGTAAAAGCAACATGCTCCAAAATGAAGTAGTGTTAAAAAAATAAGATGGCTTAATGCTCGTTAAGTTCGGTTTGGTTTTAATAAAAGCAAACTGATCATTACTTAAAACAACTCTTTGTTTACCATTATTGGAGGATGCTATACTGTTATCTTGAACAGCATTATTAACTGGCCCTTCAAATACATCAATAACAATTTCATTAGAAGTTAGTCTTTTATAGCTTTCGGTTTTTAAATCGAAATATGAGAAAGATACACTAGGAATAGGATATTTTCCTTTAAATTGAGGAACAATAGTATAGCTTTCACTTCGTGTTCCTCTCATGCCTTCTAAAGTTGTTGTAATGTTTTCATCTTTTTCGGGCTCATACACTTCAAGTGAGCTTGGAACATTAAGCTTTGGAAGTTCAAATAGTTTTAAGTTCCCATTACCGCTAACTTCAATTTTGGCAAGTAAAGATTCTGTTGCTTTTAATTCTTTTTTTGACGTTGTAACTTTAAAATCAAAATTTCCAACAGCTCCAGTAAAATCTATAGGTTTTCCTTTTTCAGGAAGTGGTTTTACATTAATACTTCTATTTCCAGCTGACACTGTCTTATGAACTTGGGTCATTAATCTACCACCAAAAATATCTCTTCTATTGGTTGGAACATCTACAGTAATATCTAGGCTTAACGGCTCGATATCTAATTTTCCTGTTTTTTGTGGATATAAGACTGTTTTTCTTAAAACAACATAACGATATTCTTCTCCTTTATATGTTCCGTTTAAAACTTTTAGCCCTTTTATATCTATATTCTGACTCCAAAAATCGTTAAAACGAGGTGTATTAATTTCACGCCAATTACTCACTCCTGTATTAGGAGAAACGTAAAGCTTATAAACCACTGTTATAGCTTCATTTAAATATGGATTGGTTTTAGAGACTTCTGCAACCAAATGTATATTTTCGTCTGCAATATAATCTACATTATTGGGGTCGTTTGGCCTTTCTACTGCGGCAGTAATTGTTACATTTACAACTTGTGTTTTGTATGTTTCTCCATCTATTTCTATAGTGGCTTGTTTGATAGAAAAATCACCTTGCTTCTTTGGTGCTAAAAAATAGCTATATGTTTTTTTGTAGGATCGTACGCCATTAACCCAAGAATTGCTAACCGATGTGTTTGGACCACCAACAACTGTAAAGTTTTGAAAATCTGGTGGGTTAAAGTTGTCTCCATCCTTGTTCATTTCAAAATCAACACGAAGGCGTTCATTAACTCCAAGTTTTTTCTTACTTACTTTAGCTTCGAATGTGATTTGTGCAAAAGTAAGTTGTGAAGCAAACAGTAATAATATAATTATGTATGCTCTTTTTATCATTACCAATCTTTATCTGTTTCTATTTTAACTCCTTTTATTTTTTCGGCATTCATCTTCTCTTGAACCTTTTGTTCCTGATTATTCATTGCTTCTAAAAGGTTTTTTATTTGTTGAGGTGACATCTGTCCTTGTTGTTGCTTTGGTCTTTGTTGTTCTTTCTTCTCCTGATCTCCTTGTCCTTCTTCATTCTTTTCGTCTTTTGGCTTGCCTTCATCATCTTTTTGGTCGTCGCCTTCTTTTTGATCTTGGTCTTCGTTTTCCTGATTTTCGTTGTCTTTGTTATCCTGATCTTTATTTTCGTCTTGATTCTCTTTTTGATCTTGATTTTCCTGATTCTGATCTTGATTCTCTTGATTTTGATCGTCTTGATTTTCGTCTTTTTGCTGTTCAGCACATTCTTTTGCTAAAGCTAAATTATAACGCGTTTCATTGTCTGATGGATCATTTCTTAATGCATTTTTAAAAGCTTCAACAGCTTCTTTGCATTGTTTGTTTTGCATTAAAATGTTACCAATATTGTGATATGCCTTGTGTTTATCAGACTTATTTGTTGCATTTTTGGCGGCTTGTTCATGACGATACATGGCTTCATTAAAATTGCCTTTTTCATAGTATGCATTACCCAAATTATAGGCACCAGCTACATTATTGTTTTGTTTTGAAATGGCCTTTCTATATTCCATTTCAGCTGAAACAAATTCATCTTCATTTAACTTTTCATTCCCTTCATAAACATAGTTATTAGCCTTTTTTAAAGCTAATAGTTCTTCCTTGTCCTTATCTTGAGAAAAGACAGAAAATGTTGATAAAGCCATCAAAAGAAATACGATATGTTTCATTTTACACCATTGAAAACTAACGTATATTACTAATTTTTTGTCTTTTTTTGTCATAAGTTTTCGTTAAATAAGTTTAACTTCTTTAACCATTCTGTCTTACGCTCCAAAAGGAAAATATCTATAAATAAAAAGAAAATTGCAAAAGCCAAGAACCACTGAAACTGATCTTTAAAATCTGCAAACTGTTTAGCTTCAAATTCTTTTTTATCCATTTGATTTAAAATATCTCGAATACTTTCAACAACATCATTAGTGATTTTACCATTGATATAAGCGCCATTTGCCTCGCTTGCTATATTTTTTAAGGTTTCCTCATTCAACTTTGTAATTACTGTTTCACCGTCTTTATCCTTTTTATAATTCATCACAACGCCATTATACTTTAAAGGAATTGGGCCTCCTTTCACGTCACCTACGCCAATTGTAAAAATACGTATACCTTCTTCATGAGCTTCTTTGGCTACTTCTGCTGCTGCTTCGCTATGGTCTTCACCATCAGATATTATAATTAAAACGCGATTTGTTTGTTCTTCATCATTATAATAAGTCATGGCAAGTTTAATCGCCTCATTTATAGCGGTTCCTTGTGATGATAACATATCAGTATTCATGTTCTGTAGGAACATTTTAGCAGAAGCATAATCGGTTGTAATTGGTCATTGAGGAAATGCCTTTCCTGCGTAAGCAATAATACCAATACGATCACTAGCTAAATTATTAATGATTTGTGTGACCAATTGTTTTGATTTTTCTAACCTATTTGGAGCAATGTCTTCTGCTAGCATACTTTTGGATACATCAACAGCAAATACTATATCAACCCCTTCTCGTTTTACAGTTTCAAGCTTTGTACCAATTTTTGGGTTAACCAATGCGATGGCTAAACATGCAAAAACTAAACTTAAAACAACTATTTTTAATACAGATTTAAATAAGGAACGATTAGGGCTTAATTTATTAAGTATTTGTTTGTTTGCAAATTTTCTTTGAGTTCTATATTTCCAAAATTGCAAAATTAAGAAGAGCATTATTATTGCTGGAATAATAAGCAATGCCCAAAACCATATTTTTTCTTCTAATTGATACATTTTTATATAAAACTTCTAAAAATTGTTATTCTACCTAGTAATTCAATCAGTAAAAGTAATCCTGCTAGTAACACAAGAGGCCTGTACTTTTCTTCATAATTATAGAACTTAAACTCTTCTATATCTGTTTTTTCAAGCTTATTTATTTCATCATAAATTTCCGCCAATTTTTTGTTGTTTGTTGCTCTAAAGTATTTACCTCCTGTTACAGAAGCAATTTCTTTTAACAAATCTTCATCTATTTCAACTGGAACTCTTGCATACTGAAAATTTCCATTTGGTAAAATATTGATTGGAGACAATGCCATTCCGTTAGTCCCAATACCAATGGTATATGTTTTAATGCCATATTCCACAGCCAATTCACTAGCAATTTTTGGGTCTATAAATCCTGAATTATTTACACCATCCGTTAATAAGATAATAACTTTGCTTTTAGCCTTACTGTCTTTTAATCTGTTTACAGATGTGGCAAGCCCCATTCCTATAGCTGTGCCTCCTTCTATAATTGTATTATACTTTATATCTTTTAACGAACGCAATACAATTGCTTTATCACTTGTAATAGGCGTTTTTGTATAACTTTCCCCAGCATATTCAACCAAGCCGATTCTATCATTGGGTCTGCCTTTAATAAATTCTGATGCAACGTCTTTTAATGCTTCAAGCCTATTGGGCGCTAAATCTTTTGCCAACATACTTGCAGACACATCTATGGCCATGACAATATCAATCCCCTTAGTAGTTTTGGTTTTTGTTGAAACATCTACTGTTCTTGGTCTTGCCAAAGCGGTAATTAATAAGGCCAATGCCAACAAACGAAAGATAAATAGAAGGTGTTTAATTTTTGGAAGCCAAGAGTTACTAACTTTAAACCCTTTAAGACTCGAAATTTTTAATTCTGCTGTTTGTTTTTTGTACTTAAAAACATACCATAGAATTGCCAATGGCAGTAGCAGCATCAACCAAAATAAATCTTTATTTAAAAATTCTATTCCTTCTAGCATTATTCTTGTGCTGGTTTAAGTTCTATGGAATTTAAAATACGTTCAACCATTTGGTTTGCATAAACATCATCTCTTTTCCAAGTTATTGATATTTGTTGTAGAATGTTCTTCGCATTAAAAATCAAAAACGTGTATTCTCCTTCAACTAATTTATTGGAACCTTCAGACAAAGGCATGCTCAATGTGCCAAAAACTTTTAATCCTTCAGCTCCATTTGGTGTGACAAATTTTTCGTTTTTAGTTATAATATTTTGTGCACCAGCTTTTTCAAGTGTTTGTAAATTACCTTCAATGGCTTGATTAATGTCAGGCTCATTTTGACCTTCGGGAAGCTGTGTTGTTGCAACAGCAATAGTGAAATTTTTCTTTTCTTCAAAACCAAAAACTGTCATTTTAATTTTGTCTTTTAGTTCATCCGGTAATGGCACTTCTTGTCTTTTTAAAACCACTGGCGTTGAAATGGTAACTGGTGGAAAACCATATTCACTTCTTACCCAATCACCTTCTAAAAGCTCTTTACTTTCATGGCCGATTATAGTGTCCTTTACATACCTGAATCCATACTTAATTGAAAATGCTCCAACGGTCAGCATCATTAAAAAGAGAACTACCGCAACTGAAATAATTATCTTTTTGCGTTTCTTTTTTCTCTCCTGTTCTTCCTTATATTGTTGGTCAAGAAGTTTTTCTTCTTCAGTTGGTTCTGGTAAAACTTCTTTTACATGGTCTATTTCTGATGAAACTGTATTAATGTCTAATTCAGCTAATGCAATATCCGGTTTAGACTTTGCAAATTTTACCAAATCTGCTCTTTTTAATATAGCTTCTAGATTTTTGATAGTTTCATTACTCAAATCTATCTGATTGCCTTCTTTTAGCAATTTGAGTCTATCTATGAGTTCATCGGTCGTACTTTCAAGTGAATGATCATACACTTTCTCATCAAGATACGTTCTGACAATTCCTGTTAATTCGGAATAATATTCTTTTAGCTCTGATTGTTTTAAATAATTACTTTCTTCTAATTTTTTCAAGGCTAATTTAGCTCGTTGATAAGGAGGAAGTAAAGCAATTTGTTCTTCTTCACTTAATGGCTTTTTTCTCCATAAAAACCAATAAATTAGAAATCCAACAACACTTAAAATAAGTAATATTATAATTAAATATTTCCACCAATTACTACTACTTTTTTCAACCTCAATAATTGGTTTAATATCATACAAACCTTGTTTTGTGGTATCAACTTCAATATTATTTACCTCGACATTTAAAGAGTCTGTGAAAAATGTTTTATCTCCAATAACAATTTTTTGCCTTGGAATGGTATATACCCCAGAATCAAATTGAGTTAATCCGTATTTTTTGATTAATTGGTATTTGTCATCATGCTTTGTTGTGTCTATCTTATAAGACTCTATCATTTCTAAAGGCTTAAATGTTTGTCCTTCTGGAAATACTACCAAACTTGTTGTATCTGTTTCAATTTGAATCTTATAAGTGATTTGTTCTCCTATTTTTATTGATGTAGAATCAATAGAAGATTTTACTTGTGCGGCTAAAAACAAAGGCAAAAGCAAAAAACAAAAAGATAAAAAGACCGAAGTCTTTTTAAAATTTGTGTCTTGTTTACTTAATATGTAATTTTTTCTAACCAACATTTTTAATTCCTTCTTTTAAAATATCCTAAAAGCTTTTTTACATAACTTTCATCAACTCGGCAATCAATAACTCCTGCTCCAGATTTTGTGAAACTATCTTTGTAATAGGCTACTTTATCATTATAAAATTTAGAATAGTTTCGTCTTACTTTTTTTGAAGTCGTATTAACCAACATTAACTCTCCTGTTTCTTCATCCTGCATCTGGACAACTCCAAGGTTTGGTATTTGCTCTTCATGCTTATCATAAACACGAATACCGGTTACATCATGCTTGCCTGAAGCAATTTTTAATGTGTGCTGATAATCATCACTAATAAAATCTGACAACACAAAAACAATGGCTTTTTTCTTCATGACATTTGACATGAATTTTATTGCTTCAGCTATGTTGGTTTTTTTACTTTTTGCTTCAAATTCTATGAGTTCCCTAATGATACGCAGTACGTGAGAGCGTCCTTTTTTTGGTGGAATGTAAAGTTCAACTTCATCTGAAAATAAAATCAACCCTATTTTATCATTATTTTGTGTGGCAGAAAATGCTAATGTAGCAGCTATTTCTGTAATAACTTCGTTTTTGAATTGTGTCTCTGTTCCAAAAAGTTCTGAACCAGAAATATCTACCATAAGCATCATTGTAAGTTCTCGCTCTTCCTCAAAAACCTTAATAAATGGTTCATGATAACGAGCCGTTACATTCCAATCTATGTTTCTTACATCATCACCATATTGATACTGACGAACTTCGCTAAAAGTCATACCTCGTCCTTTAAAGGTTGAGTGGTACTCACCTCCAAAAATATGATCAGACAACCTACGTGTCTTAATCTCAATTTTTCGAACTTTTTTCAGTAATTCTTTAGTATCCATTTTTTCAGTCGACAGTAATCAATATTCAGTTAACGGCAAATGGGAAACATTAAGGCACTTCTATTTCGTTTACAATTTTATTGATGATGTCTTCTGAAGTCACATTTTCGGCTTCAGCCTCATAGGTTATTCCTATTCTGTGTCGAAGTACATCATGTACTACGGCTCTAACATCTTCTGGAATAACATAGCCTCTACGTTTAATGAAAGCATAACATTTTGAAGCAATTGCCAAATTAATACTTCCACGCGGAGAAGCTCCAAACGAAATAAGTGGTTTTAAATCGGCTAGTTTATATTTTTCTGGATATCGTGTAGCAAAAACAATGTCTAAAAGATATTTTTCTATTTTTTCATCCATATAGACTTCTCTAACCGCTTTTTGTGCATCCAAAATCTGTTGTATAGAAACTACTGGATTAATCTTTTCAAATCCATCTTTTAAATTTGAACGGACTATAAGCTGCTCTTCTTGCATTTTAGGATAATCAATGACAGTTTTCAACATAAAACGGTCTACTTGGGCTTCTGGTAATGGGTAAGTCCCTTCTTGCTCTACAGGGTTTTGTGTTGCCATAACCAAGAATGGTTTGTCTAAAATAAAAGTTTCATCTCCAATAGTAACCTGCTTTTCTTGCATAGCCTCAAGTAGTGCTGATTGCACTTTTGCAGGTGCTCTATTAATTTCATCAGCCAAAACAAAGTTGGCAAAAATTGGTCCTTTCTTAATAGAAAAATCATTCTCTTTTATGTTATAAATAAGAGTTCCTACAACATCTGCAGGTAATAAATCTGGTGTGAATTGTATTCTACTAAAACTTCCGTGTACGGCTTGAGATAGTGTATTAATGGCTAGAGTCTTTGCTAATCCCGGGACACCTTCTAATAGTATGTGTCCTTGTCCTAATAAACCAATTAGTAGTCTTTCGACCATATGCTTTTGACCAACAATTACTTTATTTATTTCAAGTGTCAATAAATCTACAAATGCACTTTCCTTTTCAATTTTTTCATTAATGGTCTTAATATCAATTGTACCTGTTTCTTCCATCATTTTTATTTTTTTAAAGCTCGAATATACAGTCCTTATTTGAGCATTGCAAGTTGTTAAATTATTTTATGTTATGCTGTTAACAATTGGTTAAAAAAATAAAGCGCAATATTAGTAATATCGCGCTTTAAACAAATATTATTTAAAAAGTTTACTCTATTGTAATTTCTCCTAAATCTGTAGTTTGATCTGCCATAACTTCAACATCCATAATCTCAACTGCTGATAACCCTGAACCAGCATCTGGAGTTAATGTAACAGTATACATTCCTACTGGAATATTTTCTAACAAGAAAACGCCTGATCCATCTGCGCTTGCAATTACCGCTTCACCTTCGACCATTACCGAAGCCTCAACTGCTAAACCTTCATTTAAAATGGTTCCTGTAATAGATCCTGGTAGAAGTTCTAATTCAATCGTTCCAACATTGGTAACTTGACCATTTACAACATCTACGCTTATAACTTGTCCTGCATAATTTGATGTTGGGTCTGGAGTAATCGTTAAATCATAAGTGCCTTCTGGAACACCATAAATCATGAATACTCCACTATTTTCAGGAGTTGCATAACTTGTAATTGTTTCGTCACCTACCATCACAGAAACTTCAGTCTCAAAATCGCTTGGGCTAATAGCTCCTTCTATAATACCTGAAGCAGCTTCTAAACTGGCATTAATAACTGGTTTTAAAATAATATTGCCAGAATTACCTGCGTCAACAATAGATTTTGAAACATCAAAGTCCAATACAAAACTGTAATAATAACCTCCTTCAACTTCTTGGTTAACTTTTAATTTCAACCCAGACTGTTGAGCACTTGGTGTTTTTAATTCAAACTCTTCGCCATCTTTTACGACATAATTATTGTCTCCAAGAATTAATCTAATCTGGCTTAATTCTCCTGCTAATACTTCATAATCATCAACTAAAACGGCACTTTCTCCACCAGTCAATTCCAATAAATCATATTGTCCTGTATTGGTAGGGACACTTTCCCATCCTCCATCTCCATCACTGTCATCATTCATTTTAATTCTTATGTCAATAACATCTACAACTACCTTATCGTAATCGCCAGGAGCATCGACAAGTTTTATTGAAAAACGAGCCATTTCTGAATCGTTATTTGATACAGAATTGGAATCATTTTTAATGCTTTCATAGAATATTATATTTTTTATGTTTGTAGTTTTATATACGCAAAAAACTTAAAAAAAGACTTCACAATTTCTTGTAATCCTAAAAGGTTTAATTTAAAATCTTTATTTCCAATAACTAAACGATTAATCTTTTTTAAGATGCAAGATTAAAGATACGTTATTAGATACCTTTTATGTATTTTTATATTTGAATTGCACGAAAACATATATAAACTGCACTTATATTTTATACTAATCTATAAACGCCTCAAAAACATCGATGATTAACAAACGCCTTTTAATAAAGAATCTGCTATCGCATAATGATGAAAACAGTTTTTATGACAAAAAGCGTAAAATAGACATAAGTCAAAAAGAAGGTAAAGCTAAATTTTTAAAGCATATTTGTGCGCTTTCTAATAGTAACCCAAAAAACAATTCTTATATAGTCATTGGTGTTGAAGATGAGGACAGCAAAATTATTGGTGTTGATTTTTTTGATGACAGTAAAATTCAAAATCTCATTAATGCCTATTTGACAAATCCGCCAATAGTATCGTATGAAAACATTCCCTTCCCGCATCTGTCCCATGATAAAGTTGTTGGTTTGGTGACCATTAGGCCAAACAATAAGATC
>JARRKS010000001.1:0-14069 GCA_037387865.1 Flavobacteriaceae bacterium | reverse complement strand
AAAAATAATTTGCAATTAGTTAAAAATTTATGTATATTAGTCTGATAACAAACCAATTATACCAAAAAATTTATAGAAGTATTCGAGTTTTTTTACAATGAAATATTAAGTTCGAATATATTATTACCAACTTCTAATCTATAAATATTCCTGCTTATGTTAAAGGGTGCTTTAGAATAACTTTAAATTTTTTTATTATGAAAAAATTAATCCAATCTTTATTAAAACGAGCCCCAATTAAGTATGGAAAACCCCTGTCAATTATTTTCTTAACATTACTATTTGCACTTGTCTCGTGTGGCCCAAATGAGGAACCAGGAATTACTTCTTCTTCCGAAGCAATGAGCCGACCGTTTAATATGCCTGGGGCACCCCAACTTTTAGCTTCACTACCCAGTGGAGCGATGGGAAGTGCTATTGGTCCCGATGGTGATTTATATGTAACCCAAAGTGGTATGGGAGGTAGTATTTTACGTGTAGACAAGAAAACCGGAGAGGTAAGTACGTATGCAAGTGGATTACCAACTTCGCCTGTACCTATCGGAGGCGTGATTGATGTTGTTTTTATGGATGAGACAGCTTATGCTTTAGTTACACTTGTTGCTCCTCTGGAATTTTTCGGTACTAATTATTTGAATGGTATTTATCGGATTGATGGGCCGAGCAGTTACACAGTTATTGCAGATATAGGCCAATTTGCTTTGGACAATCAGCCTAGTGGTTTTGATTACTTTATTCCAACGGGTTTACAGTATGCTATTCAAACTTATCGCGGCGGATTTTTGGTTACCGATGGGCACCATAATCGGGTATATCATGTGACACTTGATGGGGAAGTTTCTGAATTCAAGACGTTTGATAACATTGTGCCAACTGGATTGGATGTAAGCGGAAACACGGTTTACATTACTGAGGCAGGAACTTCAGATCAAGCGCATGAAAATAGTAAAGTAGTGTCCATTGATTCAAAATCGTTGGACGTTTCTGATGTGGCTTCAGGAGCCCCATTAATGGTTGATGTAGAATTCAATCGTGGCAGAACACTTTTTGCTATTTCACAAGGTTCTTGGGCTGGAGAAATGGATGGTGATGCTGCTGAACCAAATACTGGCTCATTGGCAAGGGTCAATGGAGATGGGACATTATCAACAATAGCAGATGGATTGGATCGTCCTACATCACTCGAATTTATACAGAACACAGCATATATTGTGACACTTACAGGGGAGGTTTGGACCGTAGATAATGTAGCTGGTTCGCCATTTGGTATGTAATAAAGCAAAAAGAATTAATATAGGTCTTAAATTGAGTTAGTCTTAAAAGCCGGAATCATATGTCCGGCTTTTTGGTGATTGCTTGTTTAAAACAATAGTTTAACAATTCAATAGATTGTTTTAATTTAGTGCTGTGAATAATAAGAGGCACTATTCAACTTTAATAAAAACCGAAGCCAAACGCCTCGGTTTTATATCTTGTGGTATTAGCAAGGCTGAATTTTTGGAAGAAGAAGCACCAAGACTAGTAAAGTGGCTGAAAAACAATATGCATGGTGAAATGCACTATATGAAAAACCATTTTGACAAACGGTTGGACCCTACTAAACTTGTAGAAGGAAGTAAAAGTGTAATTTCACTATTGTTGAACTATTTTCCCTCAAAGACACAAAATACTGAAAGTTATAAGTTGTCAAAATATGCTTTTGGTACAGACTATCATTTTGTGATTAAAGACAAATTGAAATCTCTATTACAGTTTATTCAAGACGAGATAGGTGAAGTTCATGGTAGAGCATTTGTCGATTCGGCTCCTGTTTTAGATAAAGTCTGGGCTGCAAAATCTGGGTTAGGATGGATTGGAAAACATAGTAATCTATTAACTCAACAAGTTGGCTCATTTTATTTTATTGCTGAATTGATTGTAGATTTGGAATTAGAATATGACACACCAATAACAGATCACTGTGGCACTTGTACAGCATGCATTGATGCTTGTCCAACACAAGCCATAGTTGAACCTTATGTGGTAGATGGTAGTAAGTGTATTTCTTATTTAACCATTGAATTAAGGAACAATATTCCAACAGAATTTAAAGAGCAAATGGATAATTGGATGTTTGGTTGTGATGTTTGCCAAGATGTATGCCCATGGAATCGGTTTTCAAAACCTCATAATGAACCCTTATTCAATCCAAAACCTGAATTGTTATCTATGACCAAAAAAGATTGGGATGAAATTACAGAAGAAACATTCAGTAAAGTTTTTAAGAATTCGGCTGTAAAGCGAACGAAATATTCAGGATTAAAAAGAAATATTGAATTTTTAAAAAGTTAGCAAGACTCTCTTATTACTAAATGTGTATCTAGAATTACAGTTTTATATGAAATTGGTTTACCCTTAAACTTATTATCAATTTCACTAAATAATATTTTAGCAGATTCTTTTCCCATTTCATAACCTGGTTGGTGCACTGTTGATAAAGCAGGTGTGATGACAGAAGACATAAACCAATCACTAAATCCAAAAAGAGCTATATCTTCAGGAACTTTAATGCTGTTATCTCTAAAATATTTTAAAGCGCCAGTAGCCACAACATCTGTAATGCAAAAAATAGCATCGATAGAATCACCAAATTTTTCAAACATATTTTTAGCTGCGTTATAACCATCTTCAAAATCATTATTGTTATTACACATAAAAACCAATGATGAATCGTAAGAAATACCATTATCAATAAGTGCCTGTTTATAACCTAAAAATCTGTCAATAGAATTTTGAGGGATTAAATCTCCTCTAAAGTGCGCTATCTTTCTATGTCCTTTAGTTATTAAATGACTAACAGCATTATATGCGGCAGTTCTATCATCAATAATGACTTTTGAACAATTAACGCTTTTAGAAATCTTATCAAATAGAGTTAGAGGTATTCCAAAGTTCATAATCTTTTGTATGTGAGAAAAATTATTTGTTTTATTGGATAATGATATTAAAATACCATCAACATTTTTATTAATCAACAAATCAACTTGCCTTTTTTCAAGCTCATAGTCTTCATTAGACTGCATTAAAATAACTAAATACTCTTCTTTTTCAGCAATCTCTAAAATGCCGTTAATTACATTTGAGAAAAAATGATGTACAGTTGCAGGAATAATTACACCAATGGTTTTTGATTTTTGAGTTCTTAAATTTACAGCAGATGGATTGGGAACATAATTAAGTGAACTAGCTAAATCGTTTACTAATTTTTTATTCTTTTCACTTACGTCAGGATAATTTCTTAAAGCTTTTGAAACTGTAGCAACAGAAAGACCTAAAGTTTCAGCAATTTGCTTTAAAGTTACAGGTTTCATAAACTTATTAATTAAGGAGAATTAATGATATATATTGAAGACAATATAATAAGTAAATGTATTACTTTTTTAAAATAATATCTGAATAATCAATTTTTAAAAAGTTTAACCAATAGCATTGTAGTATTGTTATCTTTGTATACTATATTAATCCATATTTATGAGTAAGCAAAGTAAACGTAGAGAAGCTTTAGTATATCATGCTAAACCTATTCCTGGAAAAATAAAGGTTGTCCCAACCAAAAAATATGCCTCTCAAAGAGATTTGTCGTTGGCATATTCGCCAGGAGTTGCAGAGCCATGTTTAGAAATTAGCAGAAAAAAAGAAAACGTTTACTAATATACAACCAAAGGAAATTTAGTAGCAGTAATATCAAATGGGACAGCGGTTTTGGGACTTGGTAATATAGGACCTGAAGCATCAAAGCCAGTTATGGAAGGTAAAGGGTTGTTATTCAAGATTTTTGCAGATATTGATGTTTTTGATATTGAAGTAGATACTGAAAATATCGAAGAATTTATCCAAACCGTAAAAATGATTTCTCCAACTTTTGGAGGCATAAACCTTGAAGATATTAAGGCTCCAGAGGCTTTTGAGATTGAAAGACGCCTTAAGGAAGAACTGGATATTCCAGTCATGCATGATGACCAGCATGGCACAGCAATTATTTCTGCAGCTGCGTTAATTAATGCTTTAGAACTTGCTGAAAAGAAGATAGATGAGGTTAAAATAGTAATAAGTGGAGCTGGTGCCGCTGCTATATCTTGCTCAAGATTATATCAAGCTTGTGGAGCTACACGAGAAAATATGGTGATGTTGGATAGTAAAGGCGTAATTAGACAAGATAGAGAAAACCTTTCAACAGAAAAAGCAGAATTTGCTACACATAGAAAAATAGACACATTAGATGAAGCAATGAAAGGGGCAGACGTTTTTATTGGTCTTTCAACATCAAATATAGTATCTCCAGCGATGTTAAAATCTATGGCAAAAACACCTATAGTATTTGCCATGTCTAATCCAGATCCAGAAATAGCTTATGATTTGGCTGTAGCAACACGAGATGATATCATCATGGCAACAGGACGTAGTGACCATCCTAATCAAGTAAATAATGTTTTAGGCTTTCCATTTATTTTTAGAGGAGCATTAGATGTAAGAGCTACTAAAATTAATGAAGAAATGAAAATGGCTGCTGTTTATGCTCTGGCCAATCTTGCAAAAGAACCAGTTCCAGAACAAGTAAATATAGCTTATGGAGAAACGCGTCTTACGTTCAATAATGAATATATAATTCCAAAGCCTTTTGATCCAAGACTTATTGCAGAAGTACCACCTGCTGTTGCAAAGGCGGCAATGGAAAGTGGTGTGGCCAAAGAACCGATAAAAAACTGGGAAGATTATAAGAACTCACTTTTAGAACGATTGGGTTCTGATAATAAAATAGTAAGATTATTACTCAATAGAGCCAAGATTAATCCTAAACGAGTTGTTTTTGCTGAAGCTGACCAGTTAAAAGTGCTTAAAGCGGCTCAAATTTCATATGAAGAAGGTATAGCACACCCTATTTTATTAGGACGCAGAGATATTATTCAGGCTCTAATGGCCGAAATTGAATTTGAAGCAGATGTTCCAATCATAGACCCAAAATCTGATGAGGAGCTTGAACGGAAGAATAAATATGCAAAGGTTTACTGGAAACAACGAAATAGAAGAGGTATTACCTATTATTCTGCACAAAAATTAATGAGAGAGCGTAATTATTTTGCTGCAATGATGGTAAACGAAGGTGATGCAGATGCTGTTATTACTGGATACTCAAGAGCCTACCCTACAGTTGTAAAACCTATTCTTGAGCTTATTGGCTTGGCAAAAGGAGCCACCAGAATAGCTACTACAAATATTATGATGACGCAACGTGGTCCTATGTTTTTAAGCGACACCTCAATTAATATTGATCCTTCAGCAGATGACTTGGCTAAAATAGCAGTTATGACCTCTAAAGTGGTAAAGATGTTTGGAATGCAACCTACTATAGCCATGCTCTCTTATTCCAATTTCGGATCTTCAAACAATCCTAGAGCAACAAAAGTTAGAGATGCAGTTTCAATTTTACACAAAAATTATCCAGATTTATTGGCAGATGGTGAACTACAAATAGACTTTGCTTTAAATGCTGATGTCCATAAAGAAACTTTTCCCTTTTCAAAATTGGCAGGAAAGAAGGTAAATACTTTAGTTTTTCCTAACCTTGAATCAGCAAATATTACATACAAACTTTTAAAGGAACTAAACAATTCTGAATCGATAGGCCCAATAATGATGGGTTTAAAAAAACCAGTTCATATTTTACAGTTAGGTGCAAGTGTTGACGAAATTGTGAATATGACTGCGATTGCTGTTATTGATGCCCAGCAAAAGGAAAAATGGGCGCTTGAACACCCAGAAGTAAAGTAATTTTAATGTAAATAATTTTATTACATTTGGAGTGTAAATAGGGATAATTAAATGATAACATATATTCAAGGAAAACTTGTTGAAAAAAACCCAACAGATGTTGTTATCGATTGTAACGGAATAGGCTATTTAATTCATATTTCCCTTAATACATTTTCTCAAATTCCTAATCAAGAAAACATTAAACTTTACACATATCTTCAAGTTAAAGAAGACTCACACTCATTGTTTGGTTTTTCTTCTTTGGCTGAAAGAGAAATTTTTAAACTCTTGATTTCTGTAAGCGGTATAGGCTCTAGCATAGCAAGAACCATGTTGTCTTCTTTAACACCAAAACAAGTTAGAGAAGGTATTGCTATGGGTGATGTGCCTCTAATTCAGTCTATAAAGGGTATTGGAGCTAAAACAGCCCAACGGACTATCATAGAATTAAAAGATAAAGTTCTCAAAATTTACGATATTGACGAAGTTTCAATAGTAAAGAACAATACCTGTAAAGATGAAGCGTTATCTGCTTTAGAGGTTTTAGGATTTGCAAGAAAGCAAGCTGAAAAAGTTGTAGATAAAATTTTAAGTACACAACCAGAAGCCAATGTAGAGGCCATTATTAAATTAGCTCTAAAAAATTTATAATAGATTTTGAATACTACTAACCTAAATTTATATAAATCAGTTAAAAAATATACGTTTTCGATTCTGCTTTTATTAGGCTCAATTGCTGCTTGGTCACAGCAACCGGTAAGCCAAGATACTACTCAAACAGGATATGGGTTAGGAAATTTAAAGTTTCCAAATCCAGAAAGTATTGTTTCAAAATATACTTACGATCCCATAACAGATAGATATTATTATACTGAGTCTGTTGGTAATTTTAATATCAATTATCCAGTAATATTAACGCCAGACGAATACGAACAATTGGTTACTGAAGAAAATTTAAAATCTTATTACAAACAAAAAATAGATGCGTTTGATGGCAAAAAAGATGGAACAGAAGAAGAACAAAAAAATCTTTTGCCCGAGTTTTATGTAGATTCAGATTTTTTTGAAACAGTTTTTGGAGGCAATACCATAGAAGTTGTACCTCAAGGTTCTGTAGAAATGGATTTAGGCGTTTTGTTTTCTAAACAGGATAATCCTGCTTTTTCACCAAAAAACAGAAGTAATTTTACCTTCGACTTTGATCAGCGTATTAGTTTAAGTTTATTAGGTAGAGTTGGTACACGACTTCAAGTAACAGCCAATTATGACACACAATCTACTTTCGATTTTGAAAATATAATCAAGTTAGAATATACACCAACAGAAGATGATATTATTCAGAAAATTGAGGTAGGAAATGTAAGCATGCCACTGAATAATTCTTTAATTACCGGTGCTCAAAGTTTATTTGGTGTAAAAACACAATTGCAATTTGGAAAGACTACAGTTACAGGAATTTTTTCTGAACAGAAATCTGAAACAAAAACAGTAGTTGCGCAAGGTGGTGGTACATTAGAAGAGTTTGAACTATTTATTAGAGATTATGATGAAAACAGACATTTCTTTTTAGCTCAATATTTTAGAGATAATTATGATAAAGCGCTGTCAACATATCCTTTTATAAATTCCAACGTTCAAATTACCAGAATAGAAGTTTGGGTAACAAATAGAAATAATCAAACTGATAATGTTCGAAATGTAATTGCTTTACAGGATATTGGAGAAACAGAAAAAATTGGAAATCCATCTGTTATTGTTTCAGGTAGTCCAGGATCTTTTCCAGACAACCCAAACAACGCTTTAGATCCAACCAGTATAGGTCAAGGAAGTTCACAACTGAATGACTTAATTAGAGATGTAGCTACTGCACAATCTGGAATTACTGTACCAGGAGCCAGTGAAGGGACTGATTATTCCAAATTAGAGAATGCAAGAAAGCTTATAGAAGGTTCAGAGTATATTTTAAACACACAATTAGGTTATATTTCATTGAATCAGCGTTTAAGTAATGATGAAATACTTGGTGTTGCATTCCAGTTTACAGTTGGAGGACAAGTATATCAAGTAGGAGAATTTGCAAACGATGGTATTGATGCTACTGGTGTTGGTACAGATCCTGATGGGAATGTTACGTCAGTAACCAATAACACATTGATTGTAAAAATGCTAAAAAGTAGTGTTACAAACGTAGATCAACCAGTCTGGGATTTAATGATGAAAAACATTTATGACACTGGTGCCTATCAATTAAGTCAAGATGATTTTAAACTCAATATTTTTTACACTGAAGCTTCACCGGTAAATTATATAACACCAGTTTCTGGCACGCCTTTTCCAACGCCTGGACCAAACGAAGATAACTTGCAAGAAACACCACTATTAAGGGTTTTTAATTTAGATAAGTTGAATTTTAATAATGACCCTCAAGTTAATGGTGATGGATTTTTTGATTTTGTTCCTGGAATCACTGTATTACCTCAAAACGGTAAAATAATTTTCACATCAGCCGAACCATTTGGTGAGTATCTTTTTAATGTATTATCATTAGATCCATTGGAAGATTATAACAATGAAGCAACTTATAATGGTAATCAGCAAAAATATGTTTACAGCATTTTATATAGTAGTACCAAAACAGCAGCATTAGAAGAAGTGGAAAAAAATAAATTCCAAATAAAAGGACGCTATAAATCTTCTGGAGGAGATGGAATTCCAATTGGATCTTTCAATGTGCCTCGTGGTTCTGTTAAGGTTACAGCTGGTGGCCGTGTATTAGTAGAAGGTATAGATTATACCGTAAATTATCAACTTGGTAGAGTACAAATTTTAGACGAAGCCTTAAAAGCATCAAATACACCTATACAAGTTTCTACCGAAAACAATGCCGTTTTTGGACAACAAACAAAAAGATTTACTGGAATAAATGTAGAACATCAGTTTAATGAAAACTTCCTTTTAGGAGCCACTTTCTTAAACCTAAACGAAAGGCCTATAACGCAAAAGGCAAATTATAATAGTGAACCCATTAACAACACTATTTTTGGTTTTAACGGAAATTATTCTACAGAAGTTCCATTTTTAACGCGTTTGGTAAACAAACTGCCAAATATTGATACAGATGTACCTTCTAATGTTTCAGTAAGAGGCGAATTTGCTTATTTAGCTCCAGGAGCTCCAAAAGGAACAAATTTTAATGGTGAAGCAACATCTTATGTTGATGATTTTGAAGGAACCCAAAATGCAATAGAATTAAAATCTCAACAATCTTGGTTTTTATCAAGTACACCTTTTGATCCTGCACTTGGTTATATAGAAGTCAGTGACCCAAATAGTGATTTGAATTTGCAAAATGGTTTTCAAAGAGCTAAACTAAACTGGTATTCTATAGATCCTATTTTTTATAGCAGTCAAAGACCAAATGGTATTACTGATGATGATGTTTCTAGTTTATATACAAGCCGAGTATTTATTAATGAACTATTTCCAAACAGAGATTTGGTACAAGGTCAAGTCTCAGTACAAAACACATTAGATTTAGCATATTATCCAACAGAAAGAGGGCCATACAATTTTAATCCTAATGCCAATGGTAATACGTTGCCCAATCCACAACAAAACTGGGCAGGTATTACAAGGCAGTTAACGTCTACAGATTTAGAGCAAGCCAATGTAGAATATATTGAATTTTGGTTGCAAGATCCATTTCAAGAAAATCCAACCAATCCAGGAGGAAAACTTGTATTTAATTTAGGGAATATTTCGGAAGATGTTCTTCCAGATGGTCGTAAGCAGTATGAAAATGGGTTGCCAGATGCAAACAACAATGCGTTTACAACCGAAACATCTTGGGGACAGGTTCCTGCCAATCAGTCATTGGTTTATGCATTTAGCACAACAGGAGACCAAAGATCGCTTCAGGATGTAGGTTATGATGGATTGAATGATGAGGAAGAAGCTGTAAAGTTTCCAAGCTTTGCAGGATTGGATGATCCAGCTAATGATAACTACACTTATTTTTTGCAAGCTGAAGGAAATATTTTTGAACGCTATTCAGAGTATAATGGTCAAGAAGGCAACTCTCCTGATATTTTTTCTGATACCAATAGAGGTTCAACAACCCAACCAGATGCAGAGGACATTAATCGTGATAATACAATGAATACGATTAATAGCTATTTTGAATATGAACTGGAAATTACAAGACAGAATTTGCCTGAAAATAGTTTAGATGAAATTTCACCAACCAATCCAATAGGACAGTTTATCAGGGATATTAAGATTCAAAACAGAGAACTGGCTAATGGTGAAACTGCTCAAGTGAGATGGTATCAGTTAAGAATCCCTGTTGAAGGAGATCATGTTGAGGCGATAAATGGAATTACCGATTTCAGATCAATACGCTTTGTTCGTATGTATCTAAAAGAGTTTTCGGAAAGCACAGTATTTCGATTTGGAACTCTCGATTTAGTAAGAAGCGACTGGAGAAGATACACACAAGCACTTGATAAAAACGATCCAACACCTGATGATCCCCAAACAGAATTTTCTGTAGGGGTTATTGGGACTATAGAAAATGAAGGAAGTTATGCATCACCTCCTGGAGTTGAGCCTGAACAATTGTTCAATAATAATACAGTTGTTAGACAAAATGAGCAATCGTTAGTAGTTAATGTTTGTGATTTAGAGCCTTTAGATTCAAAAGCAGTTTACAAGAATATCAGTGTAGATATGCGTCAGTACAAACGTCTTAGAATGTTTATGCATGCTGAAGATGGAGATTCTGGATCGTTGGCTAGTAATGATTTAGTTGGATTCATTAGAATGGGAAATGATCTTACAGAGAATTTTTATCAAATAGAATTACCTCTTCAAGTATCAATGGGAGTTTCAAGAGAAGCATTATGGCCTGAAGAAAACGAGATCAACCTTCCTATTGAAGTATTAGCCCAAATCAAATCTTTAGGGATTGCTAATGGAACTTTAAGCAATGAAGACCCAACATTTTACGATGTTATAGATGAAACACTAATAGATATTCCTGTTTCAGATCCATTTGATGGTTACATGGCTGGTCAGCATCGTGTTGCCATAAAAGGAAATCCTAATTTTGGAGATATCAGAACATTGATGATTGGCGTTAAAAATATTTCTAAAAACCCACAATGTGGTGAAATTTGGTTTAATGAGTTGAGAATGTCAGATCTGGAGAATAAAGGAGGTTGGGCAGCCATTTTAAGTGTTGATTCAAATTTAGCAGATTTTGCAAACGTTAGTGCAACAGGAAGACGAAGTACTTCAGGTTTTGGTGGCATAGAACAAGGACCAAACGAACGTAGTATAGAAGATGTTGAACAATATGACGTCGTGACTAACATAAATGTAGGACAACTATTACCAAAAAAATGGGGTATTCAAATTCCTTTCAATTATGGTCAAAGTGAAGAAATTATTACGCCTAAATATGATGAATATTATAGAGATATAGAGCTTCAGACTCAATTAGATAATAATGCTAATCAGGATTCCATACTTAAAGTAAACGAGAATTACACCAAACGTAAAAGCATCAATTTTATAGGTGTAAGAAAAATAAAAACCAACGAGGAAGCCAAACCACATTTTTATGATGTGGAAAACTTGACATTAAATTATTCATATAATAAAGTTGAACATAGGGACTTTGAAATTGAAAATTCATTAGACCAGACAATAAGAGCAGGTGTAAATTATGCTTATAATTTTGATCCTATTACTGTAGAACCTTTTAAAAAGAATGATTCTCTATTCACTGGCAAGTATTGGCAAATTCTTAAGGATATTAATTTTAACCTGCTACCATCAAGTTTCACTTTAAATACAAATATCAATAGACAATTTAATAAACAAAAGTTTAGAGAAGTAGAGCTTGGTGGCAATAATATTGGCTTGGAAGAATTGTATAGGAGGAATTACACATTCGATTTTCAATATACTATAAATTACAACCTTACAAATGCTTTACAATTAAACTTTACAGCATCTAACAATAACATTGTAAGAAACTATTTTAAAGATAACATCATAAACGGAGAACAAGATCCAACACTAGATGTTTGGGATGGTTTCTTTGACGTTGGTGATCCAAACAGACAATATCAGCAATTAGGCATTAATTATGAGATTCCTCTAAATAAAATACCAACTTTTAGTTTCTTGAGTGCAACATACTCTTACACAGGAGATTTTCAATGGCAAAAAGGGTCTGACTTATATGGTAGTTTAGAGCTTGATGGTGAAACGTATGATTTAGGAAATACCATTCAAAATGCCAATACGCACAATATCAATTCATCTTTAGATATGAATAGATTTTACAGATACATTGGTTTGGTTAAAAAACCAGTTAGAGGTACCAGAAGAAACAGACAACAAATATCAGCACCTCCAGCTAATTCAGATCCAAACTCTAATAAAAAACCTAAAAAGACCAGTAAAGCAGGAACAAAATTATTGAATACAGGAGTAGATATATTAACAAGTGTGAAAAGAATTCAATTCAACTATTCTGAAAATAATGGAACATTCTTGCCAGGTTATTTGCTTACTCCTGGATTTATAGGTACGCTTAAACCAACATTTGGATATACATTTGGTAGCCAAAAAGACATAAGATATCTCGCTGCAAGAAAAGGGTGGTTAACAGTTTTTCCAGATTTTAATGATCAATATACCGAAGTCCATACCAGGCAAATGGATATTTCTGCAAATATAGAGCCCGTTAGAGATTTAAAAATTGATATTGTTGCTAATAGATTGTATTCTGAAAGTTCGACAGAAAATTATCGAGTAGATTTAATAGATAATCAATATGAATATGTTCCATTAACTCCAAATACATTTGGAAACTTTAATATTTCAACATTACTTATCAAAACAGCATTTAGTAAAAGTGATGAAACAAGCTCGGATGCCTTTGATGATTTTAGAGCAAATAGATTAATCATTGCACGTAGATTGGCTCAAAGAAATGGTGTAGATATGACTAACCCTTCAAATTTTGAGGATGATGATTTAGCAGGTTATCCAAAAGGTTTTGGAAAAACAAACCAAGCTGTTTTACTTCCAGCATTTTTATCGGCTTATTCAGGAAAACCTGCTGATAAAGTATCTTTAGGTGCTTTTAGAGATACACCAATACCAAACTGGGATCTAAAATATACAGGCTTAATGAGATTTAATTGGTTTAAAAAGAATTTTAAACGTTTTTCATTAACACATGGTTACCGTTCAGGTTACACTATAAATCAGTTTAGAACAAATTTAGATTATGTAGAACCTGACGACTATACAGATTATGACTCACAAAACTCTGATGTTTTTGATCAATTAGGTAATTACAAAAATGAAACACTTTACAGTAATGTGAGTTTAACTGAAATGTTCAGCCCTTTAGTTCGAATAGATTTTGAGATGAATAATTCTGTAAAAATATTAGCCGAGGTTCAAAAGGATAGAGTATTATCTTTAAGCTTTGACAATAATTTAATGACAGAGATTAAAGGTAATGAATATGTTTTAGGCTTAGGTTACCGAATAAAAGATGTACGTTTTAAATCTAAACTTGCAGGTCCTCGTCAGGTTGTAGTGAGTGATTTAAACATGAAAGCAGATATTTCTATAAGAGAAAATAAAACCATTATCAGATATCTAGATTTAGAAAACAATCAGGTAACTTCAGGTCAAACCATTTGGGGTTTAAAATACACTGCAGATTATGCATTTAGTAAAAACCTCACAGGGATATTTTATTTCGATTATACATTTTCAGAATATGCTATTTCAACAGCGTTTCCACAAAATACAATTAGATCAGGAATTACTTTAAGATATAATTTTGGAAATTAATTTTTTATGTTTGAATTTTATATTTTGAATAGATACATTTACCAAAACTTTTTAATATTATAAAATGAACATTCCATCTGAATTAAAATACACTAAAGACCACGAATGGGTTAAAATAGAAGGAGGAACTGCTACTATTGGGATTACAGATTTTGCTCAAGGTGAATTAGGAGATATCGTTTATGTTGAAGTTGAAACACTTGATGAAACATTGGATGCAGAAGAAATATTTGGAACCGTTGAAGCAGTAAAAACAGTTTCAGATTTATTTTTACCTCTTTCTGGTGAGATTGTAGAGTTTAACGAATCTCTTGAAGATGAGCCAGAAAAGGTAAACAGCGATCCTTACGGCGAAGGATGGATAATAAAGATTAAGTTTTCTGACGAATCAGAAA